>JACPQP010000491.1 GCA_016190465.1 Chloroflexota bacterium | reverse complement strand
GTCCAGGAAGGGCCGCCGCCCGTCCTGGCGGGGTTTGGGGTGTCCCCAAAACCATCGGGAACGCTCTGATCACCTTCTCGGGAAGGTCCAGGAAGGGCCGCCGCCCGTCCTGGCGGGGTTTGGGGTGTCCCCAAAACCATCAAAAACTTTCTGATACCTACAGTATTGACAGTTCTCCCTATGGCATGCTATCCTGACGGCCACAAGCTGGTCCACCCGGCTGTGCGCTGAACGCGGTCGAGTGCTGCGCGGGGGCCGATCCGTGTGACGCTCGCGCGGCCATCGCGCTCCCCGGCTTTTCACCAGCAGTGTCATCTGGCGCTTGATACCAATTGGCGGGACATACTTCCGATAATGCTGCACGGGGCGCCAGCCGGAGTCGGACGCGCTGGCCGAATATCGGAAGCCACTACGTACGGTTGGTATGAGATACAGAGTATAAAGGAGAAGGTTACGATGCAGGTTCGGCGATCCACCAGTCGACGCGCGTTCCTCCGGCTGTCCCTTGGCTCGGCGAGCGTGGCCCTGTTGGCGGCGTGCGCGGCGCCACCCACGCCAACACCGGTGCCGCCACCGAAGCCGGCGGCGCCGACCGCGACGACGGCCCCGGCCAAACCCGCCGAACAGCCGAAGCCGGCGCCCGCGACCCCGACGCAGGTGCCAGCGAAGCCGGCCGCGGTGACCCCGACGCAGGTGCCAGCGAAGGCAGCCGTGGCAACCCCCACGCAGGCGCTGGCCAAACCGGCAGCCTTCGACTGGCAGAAACACAAGGGGACGGTGCTCCGGTACGTCGGCGAGAAGCAGCCGCTCAGCGACCACGTGATGGCCCTCTACCCCGAGTTCGAGAAGCTGACCGGGATCAAGGTCAACTTCGAGATCCTCCCGTGGGCGCAGATGGTTCAGAAGCTACGGGTCGAGCTGATGGCTGGCAACGCGGACCTCGACGTCTTTCAGCTTCCGGCGTCGGCCGAAGAGCGGAACCAGTGGTACGACGCTGGCTGGCTCACAGACATGGGCAAGTGGGTGGACGACCCGGCGCTGACGCACCCCGGTTACGACCTCTGGGACGATCTCGGTCGCGACTACCTCATGACTGGCTATTCGGCCAAGGGCAAGCTCGTCTCGATCCCGATGCAGATGAGCGCGATGATCGGCTACCACAACAAAGAGGTTTTCAAACAGTTCGACATCCCGGCGCCGCCGGCCGATTTCACCCAGCTCGAGTCGATAGCCAAGACGATCCACGAGAAGAGCCAGGGCAAGATCTACGGCATCGTGCTGCGGGGCAAGCCACCGGTTCCGACGTCGGTATTCAAGGGGTTTCTTGGCGGCATGGGAGTCGGAACGCGGGCGAGCGTCTACGAGGACCAGAATGGCCGGCCCCTGATCGATTCCGAGGCAGCCATCGCGGCCTTCGACCTCTACGGCAGGCTCCTGCGTCTCTACGGCCCGCCGGGTTCGGCCAACATCGACCACGTCGGCGCCGTGAACATCTTTAGCCAGGGCAAGGCGGGCATGGTCATCGACGACGCCGTGTTCCGCCAGGACTTCCAGGACAGCACCAAGTCAGCCGTCGCCGGCAAGGTCGGCTATTTCATCCAGCCCAAGGGTCCAAAGGGACACGTGGCCTCGGCTGGCGGCTGGAGCATCTCGGTTGGCGGCCTCTCGAAGAAGAAGGAGGCCAGTTGGTACTTCGTCCAGTGGCTGTCGAACAAGGAGAACATGGTCAAGTACGTCCTTGCCAAGGGTCCGGCGCCACGCAAGTCACCCTACGAGGATGCCCGGTACAAGGCGCAAGCAACCCAGGACGACCTGGACTACGTCAAGGTGTTGCTCGATTCCCGGGCCATCGGCGATTTCTCGCCGCCCGCTCCCCCGTCCATCATCAACGTGATGAAGGCCAGAGACTCCATCTCACAGGTCATCGTCGCCTCGATCGAAGGCAAGGACGTGCGGGCGGCAGCCAAGAAGTCCCAGGTCGAGCTCGAGCAGATGCTCGAAGAGGAGAAGAAGCAACAACAGAAGAAGTAGCTCCGTCATCTCCCACCGGGGGGAGGGGGCAACGCCACCCCCTGCCCCCCTTGTGGGGGAAGGGCTGGGGAAGGGGGGTGACCTTCCCGAAAGCGGAGCGAACTCGATCAGGCCGCGGGGGTGCAAGCAAGGTGCAAACCGTCAGTGCAAGACCGGGAGGCGTCGAGAAGCTGACTCCTGGGCTTGCGGAACGAGTGGTCTCCCTGCTAGACCGCCGTCTAGCCGTTATTCTCCCTCTACCGGCCATTGTCGTCATGCTCGTCCTCATGGGATACCCGTTCGTCAACACGCTCCTGCTGAGCATCCAGCAGGTGGATCTCACGCTGACCCGCTCCGTGTTCGTGGGCACCGACAACTTCCGGAAAGTGCTGTTCGAGGACGAGAGGTTTCGCAATTCCGTCTTCGTCACCGTCTATTTCAGCATGGCCAGCGTGACGCTCGAACTGGTTTTCGGCATGGCGATGGCGCTGGTTCTGAACCGGGAGTTTCGCGGCCTCGGCCTCATCCGGACCCTGTTTCTGCTGCCTCTGGTGGCGACGCCCACGGCGACGTCGGTGACCTGGATGATCATGATGGAGCCGTCCATCGGCGTGCTCAACTACCTCCTGGAGATCCTGGGTCTCCCGCCAAGCCTCTGGATAGCCGGCCCGACCACGGTCATCCCCAGTCTGGTGATGGTCAACGTCTGGCACGGCGTCCCGTTCGTGATGCTGATCCTCCTGGCCGGGCTGCGGTCGCTGCCGAAAGAACCGTTCGAGTCAGCCCTGATCGACGGAGCCTCCAAGGTCCAGGTGTTCGTCCACATCACGCTGCCACTCCTGAGGCCCTCCATCGTCGTCGCGCTGCTCTTCCGCACGATTGACACGCTCAAGGTCTTCGACGCCATCTGGATCATGACCCGCGGCGGGCCGGGCAGGGCGAGCGAGACGCTTCACGTGTACTCGTACCTGACGGCCTTCGAGTTCTACGATCTCGGCTACGGATCGGCAGTTATCCTCGCCTTCATGGGGATCATCCTCGCCATAAGCCTCGTCTGGATGAAGGTCAGGCAGAGGTCGTGGATATGAAAAGGCTGCTCCACGAACCGATGAGCAGGACCACCGCGCGTCGAATCGAAAACGTCGTGTCCGGGCTGATACTGACGCTGGCGCTGATCGCGTTTCTCTTCTTGTTCTTCTGGATGTTCATCTCGTCGTTCAAGCCAAACCTCCTGATTACCCGGTACCCGCCCGCCTGGGCTTTTTCGCCCACCCTCGAGCACTACGTCCAGGTCTTCCGGCAGAACCCGTTCCTGGTGTATATGTCCAATAGCCTGATCATCGCGTTGTCCTCGGTTGGCGTGTCGCTGGCCATCGGGTTACCGGCGGCGTACAGCATCGTCAAGTACAAGCAGGGGCCTCTGGCGCTGGCGCTGCTCGTGATACGCATGCTCCCCGGCATCAGCTTTATGATACCGCTCTTCATTCTGTACAAGCGGCTGGGGCTGCTGGATACCCATCCCGGCATCATCGTGACTCACGTCCTGACCGTTCTCCCGCTCATCACCTGGGTGATGCTCGGCTTCTTCGAGGATGTGCCGGGCGAGCTGGAGGACGCCGCGCTGATCGACGGGTGCTCCCAGCTTGGCGCATTCACTCGAGTCGTGATCCCTCTCAGCGTACCCGGGATCACGGCCGCGGCCATTTTGAGCTACATCGCCTCCTGGAACAACTTCATCTTCGTGCTCATCCTGGGCGGGCCAAAGACGATGACCCTGCCGCTGGCCGTGTACGGCTTCCTGGCTTACGGCCAGGTGGACTGGGGCGCGCTCTCCGCCGCGGCCACGATCGTCACCGTGCCGGTGCTCATCCTAGCGCTGGCCGTCCAGCGCTACCTGGCTGGCGGACTGACTATGGGGGCGGTGAAGGGTTGAGGGATTGACAGGCCCTCCGGGTCGTGCTATCCTGGCGGCCACAAGCTGGTCGACCCGGCTGTGGACTGAACGCTGTCGGGTGCTGTGCAGAGCCGATGCGCTTGATGCTCGCATGGCTGTGGCGCTCCCCAGCTTCTCACCAGAGTCGTCGGCGCGCTTGAGATACAGAGTAAGGAGAAGATCACGATGCAGGTTCGGCCATCCACCAGTCGACGCGCGTTCCTCCGGCTATCCGTCCTTGGCTCGGCGAGCGCGGCCCTGTTGGCGGCGTGCGCGGCCCCACCCACGCCAACGCCGGTGCCGCCACCGAAGCCGGCCGCGGCGCCCAAACCCGCCGCGCCGGCCCCCACGCCGACGCCGGCCCCGGCGGCCAAGCCGGCGGCCCCCACACCAACGGCAGCTCCGGCGCCCAAGCCCGCCGCGCCGACCCCCACCGCGGCTCCCGCGGCCAAGCCGGCAACGGCGGCCAAAGGATTGAGCGGCAAGATCACCTACCTCCACCAGGACGACCCGACGCTCAAGGTCATCCGCCAGGGCTTCGTCGCCGACTTCGTCAAGAAGTTCCCGGACCTCCAGGTCGAGCACATCATCGCGGCCGACCTGGAGCAGAAGCGGAACGCGCTCTTCGCGGCCGGCACGCCACCCGACGTCTTCGTCCCCAGCGGCGGCAGCCAGAACATCGCGGTCTACCGGGACATCGCCCTGGACCTCAAGCCCTACGTGGATCGGGACTCGAAGGAGCTCAACCTCGACGACTTCTTCAATAAGACCCTCGAGTTCATGAAGTTCAAGGGCAAGACCCTCATGTGGCCCAACTACCCCATCGTGATGGTCCTGGCCTACAACAAGGAGCTGTTCGACGAGGCGAAGGTTCCCTACCCGACCAACGACTGGACGTACGAGGACGTGGTGAAGGCGGGCAAGCCGCTGACCAAGAAGGACAGCGCGGGCAAGCCGTTGCAGTGGGGACGGGTCATCGACCGGGCCGCCTACATCGGCTGGATGAACGCGCTGTGGGCCCACGGCCAGCCGATCTTCAACGACGACGTCACGAAGATCCTCCTCGACTCGCCCAAGGGGATCGCCGCCTTGCAGTGGATGTACGACACCGTCTATAAGGATGGCATCGCTCCGGGTCCGGGCCAGGACCTCCAGGGCGGCTTCCCCGGTGGCAAGTACGCGATGGAGTGGGGCGCCCACGTCGCCGGGTGGCCGGGCTTTCGTAAGGCGAATCTGAAGTGGGACATCGTCCGCCTGCCGAAGGGTCCTGTCAGCCGGGGCAACCGAAACGCCCTGGACACCTGGACGGCGGCCGCCCAGAGCAAGAACCCCGACGCCGCCTGGGAGCTCATCAAGTTCGGCTCCAGCTACGAGTCCGGGCTGAAGCTGGCCAACGCCGGCTACGCCCCCTATCGCAAGTCCGTGGCCAGGGATAGCTGGCTCAAGGGGACGAAGGGCAGCCGAGCGGTCGATCCGCAGAACATGGAGGACTACTTCGTGGCGATGGAGGAGTCCTTCCACATGCCCCAGGTGGCTTTCTTCTGGGAGCTGACGCTGAAGGTCATTCAGCCCCACTTCGACCTGATGTGGGAGAAGAAGAAGACGCCCGAGCAGGCCGCCAAGGACGCGACCGTCGCCGCCAACGAGTTCCTCCGGACCCAGGGGTAGGGGCCTCGCGGCTAACCGCGGATGAGCCGGGTCGGACCACCCCCCCTCTCCGCGTCGGAGAGGGGGTAGGGGGTGAGGTCCGGCCCGGCGCGAGGTCGAGGGTGGCCAAACAAGCCCCTCGGGGCAGCAACTGTCCGTGTGCAAGGAGGGCATATCCAGTGCAGGCCCAGGCGGGTATTCCGGTGCGCCGCGAGACGGCGGGCGAGTGGGTCAGGCGGCGCCTCAGCAGCGAGACGGTGCTGTTCTACGTCTTTGTCTCGCCCTGGATCATCGGGTTCCTGGTCTTCACCGCCGGGCCGATGCTCGCCTCGCTGTACCTGAGCCTCACCGAGTACAAGATGGTCACCCCGCCCCGCTTCATCGGGCTGGGCAACTACGAGTTGATGCTCAAGAACGATCTGCTCTTCTGGAAGTCTCTGAGCGTCACGTTCACCTACGCCATCTTCCACATCCCCCTGGCGCTGGCCATCGCGCTCGGCGCCGCGCTGCTCCTCAACCAGCGGCTCGGCGGCATGCCCTATTTCCGCACGATCTTCTTCCTGCCGGTCGTCCTTCCGGCCGCTGCCTCCTCGATCCTCTGGTGGTACATGTTCAACAAGGACTACGGCCTGATCAACCGGGGGCTGGAGCTGTTCGGGATCGAGGGGCCGGCCTGGCTGGCGCTCAGCGATACGGCGCTGTGGGCGATCATCATCATGGGCTTCTGGACCTTCGGCTACGCGATGGTCATCTTCCTGGCCGGCCTCCAGGCAGTCCCCGCCGTGCTCTACGAGGCGGCCGAGATCGACGGCGGCGGCCGGTGGGCCAGGTTCCGCCACGTCACCCTCCCGATGATCTCGCCCGTGCTGTTCTTCAACCTGATCATGGGCACCATCGCCACCTTCCAGGTGTTCACCCAGGCGTTCATCATGACCAACGGTGGCCCGGCCAACGCGACGCTGTTCTACGCGCTGTATCTCTACAACAACGCCTTCACCTATCTGAAGATGGGCTACGCCTCGGCGCTGGCCTGGGCCCTCTTCGTCATCATCGTCGTGCTGACCACCATCAACTTCACCGTTGGGCGTCGTTGGGTGCATTACGGGAATTAGGGATCGCCCGCTATGCTTCAGGAGACTGCAAGCCGCGCGCCGTATGTGGCCGCGCGTCCTGCCTCGCAGCGACGCGCACGGGTCCGGCTTGCCCGGAACGCGCTGTCCTACGCCATCCTGGGACTGCTCTCGTGCGTGATGGCCCTTCCGCTTTTCTGGATGCTCTCCACCTCGTTGAAGACCTATCGGAACGTGTACGCCTTCCCGCCGCAGTGGATCCCCAACCCCGTGGCCTGGGAGAACTACGCCGAGGCGCTGAGCGTCGTGCCGTTCCCGCTCTACTTCCGCAACACGATGCTCATCGCCGTCCTGGTGATGGCCGGAAACCTGGTCACCTGCGCGGTCGTGGCCTACGGCTTCGCGCGGCTGAATGCGCCCGGCAAGAATCTGCTGTTCAGCATCCTCCTGAGCACGATGATGCTTCCGGGGCAGGTAACGCTGATCCCCGTCTACATCCTGTTTCAGCGGCTCGGCTGGGTCAATACGTTCGCCCCTTTGATCGTGCCATCCTGGTTCGCCCACAGCGCATTTAGCATCTTCCTGTTCCGGCAGTTCTTCATGAGCATCCCCCACGAGCTGACCGACGCGGCCAAGATCGACGGGGCCAACCACTTCGTCATCCTGTCGCGGATCATCGTCCCGCTCTCGAAACCGGTCGTGGCCACGCTGGGCGTGTTTACCTTCATGGGCGTGTGGAACGACTTTTTCCACCCGCTGATTTACCTCCAGGATCAATCGAAGTTCACCCTGGCCCTGGGTCTGCTGTCGCTGATCTCCGCTGCCCGGGAGGCCGGGGCCGGCGGGGAAGCCTGGAACCTGCTGATGGCTGGCTCCGCGATGGTGATCGCCCCGATGGTCGTGGTGTTCTTCTTCGCCCAGCGGTACTTCATCGAGGGGATCACGCTCACCGGGCTCAAGGGGTAGGTAGGCATGCCGACCTCTCCCCCTGGCCCCTCTCCGCGCCGTCCCCCCTTCCCGCGTCGGGCTCGGCCCAGGAACGGCGGGCAGGGAGGAGAGGTCGGACCCCTTACGCGCGAACTGCTCCAAAAACAGGAGGATACCATGGTTCTGACCCGGGACGACGTCCCATCGCTTCAGGAGGACAGCCCGAAGCTGGAAAGTCTGATCGCTCGGCACCGCGCCTGGTGGACGCTGGACGAGGTCGACCGGCCGCTGGTGTCTGTCGGCCGCTACGCGGGGCTCCGGCCCCACCCCTCTGGTCGCACCTTCTACGTCACCCTCGACGAGCTGCCGGATCTGGACGAGTCGATGGCCAGCCTGGAGGCGCACTTCGCCGAGCACGGGATCGTCTCCGGCGAGGTCTTCCGCGCGGCGGCGCCCGGTGGCTTTCCGCCGTTGGCCGAGACGATCGTGGGCTGTCCCTGCAAGGTGGATTCGGCGACCAACACCTACTGGCTGGAGCCGCTGCCGGGCGGCTGGGAGCAGGCGCAGGCGATCACCCACGACACCGGCCGGGAGTGGGTCGAGGAGTACACCCGCCGCACTCGCCGGATGGCCGAGTGGGTGGATGGCCGGTGGCCAATGGGGGCGATGAATATCCGCGGCCTGGTGGACACCTTCGCGGCGATGCTCGGCCCCCAGAAAATGGTCGAGGTGATGCTGGACGAGCCCGATGAGGCGAAGCGCGTGCTCGCCGTCTGCACCGACAACCTGATCGCGATGTGTCGCGCGTACCGCGACGCGCTGCCGCCGTTTCGGGGCGGTCACTTTGTCTCGGGCTTGTACGTGCCCGGTAGCACGGTCTTCTTCAACGTCGACGCGGGCTGCCTGTTCTCCCGGGAGATCTACGATGAGTTCTTCCTGCCGTGCGACCGGCGCCTCTGCGAGGCGTTCGACCACCCGCTCGTCCACACCCACTCGGTCTCGCACCACCACTGGGATGACTGGCTGACGATCCCCAACCTGCGTATCCAGACGGTGATCGATCCGGTCGGGCCGACGTTCGACGAGCTGCTGCCGGGGATGCGGCGCATCCAGGCCCAGCGATCGTTCCTGCTGCGCCCGACCGACGACCAGATCTACGACGCGATGACCAAGCTCTCGCCCCGGGGCCTCTACGTGGACGTGTACTATCCCTGGTAGCCTCCCACCACCCCTGCCCCGACGGGGCGACAGGGCGAGACAGCAACGGGGGACGCGGTGACACGCCGAGGAGGAAGGAGCGACACCCGGTTCCTCGCCCCTCCCTCCTCGGCGTGTCGCCTCATTGGGCAAGGAGGCATGGGCAAGGAGGCATGGGCAAGGAGGCATGGGCAAGGAGGCATGGGCAAGGAGGCATGGGCAAGGAGGTACCGATGCGCCGGGTTGTCGACCTGAGCTTCCCGATCACCGTCCAGGACCCACGCGGCACCGTCCGAATGGTGCCGTACCGGACGATCGCCGAGCACGCGGCGATGATTACGCTCGTGACGTTCGACACCCACGTGGGCACGCACCTCGACGCCCCGGCGCATCAGGTCGCCGGCGCGCCAACCCTGGAATCGGTCGACCTGGAGAAGTGCATCGGCCCGGCCGCGGTCATCGACCTGACGAGCAAGCGTCTACCCCACCAGTTGATCGAGGTCGCCGACCTGGAGCCGTTCGCCGAGCAGGTCCAAACCGGCGGGCGGCTCCTCATCCGCACCGATTGGAGCGACCAGTACGGTCAGCCCGGCTGGACCGACGGCTACCCGGCCCTCACCGTCGAGTCGGCACAGTGGCTGGTCGCGCGCGAGATCGTCCTCCTGGGGATCGACACCCCGTCGGTCGCCCCCATCTACCTCTCGCGGAAGCTGATGGTCGCGGTGCACGCTCCCCTGCTGCGGGCCGGGGTGGTGGTGGTGGAGTCGCTGACTAACCTGCGCGCCCTCGGCCGGCCGAAGGTGACGTTCGTCGCGCTGCCGCTCAACCTGGTCGGCACGGATGGCTGCCCGGTCCGGGCAGTCGCGGTGGAGGAGTAGCCCACCGCCCTTCGCCCCCCTGACAGGGGCTCACCGGGGTAGGTATCGGCGGGGGTGCCCGGCGACTGATGAAAGTGAAGAGAATAACCTGGCACGTCGTCTGACGGTGACCGGGGGACGGGGCACCCACAGGGGGG
>JACPQP010000489.1 GCA_016190465.1 Chloroflexota bacterium | reverse complement strand
GGTCTTGCCGTGGTCGATATGCCCGATCGTGCCGATATTCACGTGGGGCTTTGTCCGCTCAAACCGCTTCTTGGCCATGGGACCGTTAATCCTCCCTCCAGGGATTACCCAGATTTTTTGGTCATCTTCCTCATCGACATGGTGTCAGGCTCGTACCTTGGCGGCCACCGTCTCCGACACGCTCGCCGGTGCTTCCTGGTAATGCGAGAACTCCATTGAGTGGCTGGCCCGCCCCTGGGTCATCGACCGGAGGTCGGTGGCGTAGCCGAACATCTCCGCCAGGGGCACCATCGCCCGAACCACCTGGTTCGGTGCGCGCGCCTCGATGCCCGCGATGTGGGCCCGCCGCGCGCTGAGGTCGCCCAAGACATCGCCCAGGAAATCGTCGGGAGTGGTCACCTCGACTTTCATAGTCGGCTCTAACAGAACCGGCTTGGCCCGCTGTGCACCCTGCTTGAACGCGAGCGAGCCGGCGATCTTGAACGCCAGCTCCGACGAGTCGACCTGATGGTACGAGCCGTCGTACACGGTAACCCGCACGCCGATGACCGGATAGCCGGCCACCACGCCGGTTTCCGTCGCCTCGCGGACACCCTCCTCGATGGCCGGGATGAACTCCTTGGGGATGTCGCCGCCGACAACCTTATTGACGAATTCAAAGCCACCAGTCGGCCCGAGCGGCTCGAGCCGGAGGAAGCAGTGGCCATATTGCCCACGGCCACCAGTCTGGCGAATGAACCGGCCCTCGGCCTCCACCGCCTCGGTAATCGTCTCGCGGTAGGCCACCTGTTGCTTTCCCACATTCGCCTGGACCCGGAACTCCCGTAGCATCCGGTCGACGATGACCTCGAGGTGCAGTTCCCCCATGCCGGAGATCAGGGTCTGGCCGGTCTCGGGATCGCTACGCACCCGGAAGGTCGGATCTTCCTCGGTCAACCGGGTCAGCGCGATGCCCATCTTGTCCTGATCGGCCTTCGTCTTCGGCTCGATCGCGACCGAAATCACGGGCTCGGGGAAGCGAATCGCCTCGAGCAGGATCGGCCGATCCGGATCACAGAGGGTGTCGCCGGTGAAGGTGTTCTTGAGCCCACCCACCGCGGCGATATCACCGGCGTAGACGGCGTCGATGTCCTCCCGGTCGTCGGCGTGCATGCGCACGAGTCGCCCGAGTCGCTCCTTCTGCCCCTTCGTCGCGTTCAGCACAGCCGAAGCGGCCTGGGCGGTACCGGAGTAGACTCGGAAGTAGGCCAGCCGACCGACAAACGGGTCCGCGACGATCTTGAAGGCAAGTGCCGAAAACGGCTCCTTGTCGCTCGCCCGCCGAGCCTCGTCGGCGCCGGACTTGGGGTTCCTCCCGACGACCGGCGGGATATCCAGCGGGGACGGCAAGAAATCGACGACCGCGTCAAGCATCGGCTGAATGCCCTTGTTCTTGAGCGCCGAGCCCGTAAGAACAGGCACCAGCTCACCGGCAATCGTCGCCCGACGGAGCGCCTGAAGCAGGTCGTCATGGTGCAGGGTCTCGCCCTCCAGGTACTTGAGCATCAGGTCATCGTCCGTCTCCACGATCGCCTCGATGAGCTGCTGCCGATGCTCGGCGGTCTCGCTGGCCAGGTCCGCCGGTACGTCGCGCTCCTCCGGAGTCGCCCCGAGCTGATCGGTGTAGAAGTAAGCTCGCTGGCGGAGAAGGTCGACGACGCCGGTGAAGGAAGACTCGCGACCGATGGGGAGATGAAGGGGGACAGGACGTGCGCCAAGTCTGGTGCGAATCATGTCGACCGTTCGCCAGAAATCAGCCCCGATTCGGTCCATCTTGTTGATGAAACAGAACCGGGGGACCCGGTAGCGATCGGCCTGCCGCCAGACCGTCTCTGATTGAGGCTCGACGCCGGCGACGGCATCAAAAACCACGACCCCCCCGTCGAGTACACGCAGGCTGCGTTCGACCTCGACGGTGAAGTCGACGTGGCCCGGCGTGTCGATGATGTTGATCCGGTGATCGCGCCAGTAGCAGGTGGTCGCGGCGGCGGTGATGGTGATCCCTCGCTCGCGCTCCTGCTCCATCCAGTCCATCACGGTGGTCCCTTCATGGACCTCGCCCATCTTATAGATGGCCCCGGTGTAAAACAGGATCCGCTCCGTCGTCGTGGTCTTGCCCGCGTCGATGTGAGCAATGATTCCAATATTTCGGGTTTTGTCTAACGAATACAGCCTTGGCATGATTACCACGTTACCAGCGGTAATGCGAGAATGCCTTATTGGCTTCGGCCATGCGATGGGTATCGTCGCGGCGCTTGATCGTCGGACCCTGGCCCGCGGCCGCATCCATCAACTCGGCCGCCAGCTTCTCGCTCATCGTCCGTCCCGGTCGCGCCCGCGCCGAGCCCAGCAGCCAGCGGATGGCCAACGACTGTCGTCGTTCGCCCCGGATCTCGACCGGCACCTGATAGGTCGCACCGCCAACCCGGCGCGGCTTCACTTCGAGCAGCGGGGCCGCGTTACGCAGCGCCTGCTCAAACACCTCGAGGGGATTCCGCCGCTGCTGCGACTCGATCCGGTCGAGCGCGCCGTAGACGATGCGCTCGGCGACACTCTTCTTGCCCCGCTGCATCGTCTTGTTGATGAACTTCGCCAGGGTTCGGCTGTGAAACCGGGGGTCAGGATCGAGGACCCGTCGCTCGACCCGCGCACGTCGTGGCATGCTGCTCTCCTCTCCCTTCACGGTTGCGCCCGATTCGTAAATGGCGTAAGTGGCTGGCAAATGCTACTTCTTTGGCTACTTCTTTGGCGCGGCTTTCGGGCCAGTCTGCACCTTAGTACCGTACTTCGATCGTCCTTGTTTGCGGTTGTTTACTCCGGCCGCGTCGAGCGTCCCCCGCACGATGTGATAGCGAACCCCCGGCAAATCCTTCACGCGGCCACCGCGAATCAGGACAACGGAGTGCTCTTGCAGGTTATGCCCTTCGCCAGGGATGTAGGCGGTGACTTCCATTCCATTCGACAGTCGGACGCGCGCGATCTTGCGCAAGGCCGAGTTCGGTTTCTTGGGAGTCGTCGTCTTGACCTGGGTGCAGACGCCGCGTTTCTGTGGCGAGCCTTCGCCACGCGCCTGGCGATTGGTCAACGAGTTGAACGTGACGCGTAAGGCCGGTGCCTTTGTCTTCTTCTTGAGTGGCTCACGTCCCTTGCGGATCAGTTGATTGATCGTTGGCAATTGTTCTCCCTCGTCCTTCCTTTCTCTCGTCATCTCCAGTTGATTAACAGGACACTGGAAACCAGACTGCCTCGACGTTGCGTCCCACACGCGACGCGACGATAGCTCACGCCGCCGCCGACGGCGCGCCGCAACTCCCCATCTGTCATCAGGGTCAACGCCAGAGACTGATCAGCCTGGCTTCAGGCGACAACCGGTCACGCCGGTTCGTCCCAGGAGGCAGTGCCCTGGACTCCTAAAGCCCGTTGGTGGGGCTGCGACCGATACCGGACAACCGGCCGCAGCAAATAACCCCGCTCGAGGCCCACAATGGGTATCGACGGTTGGCCTCAGCCACCGTTGAGGCACACTAATGCCAGATTATACCAGTCCGATCCTTTGCCGTCAAGGCCCGGCCGGTGCTCCTTCCTCGGCGCCATCGCTCACCGGCTCAGCCGCTGGCTGCACCTCGAACAGTGGCAAGGCCAGCGGCGCCTTCTTCGGCGCCAGATCGAGCCGCTTCACCGAGCCCGAGCCCGCTGGAATCAGCTTGCCGATGATGACATTCTCTTTGAGACCAACCAGTCGGTCGATACTCCCCTGGATCGCCGCCTCGGTCAGCACCCGGGTGGTCTCCTGGAAGGAGGCCGCTGCGAGGAAGCTGTCGGTGTTGAGCGATGCCTTGGTCACACCCAGGAGCACGGTTTGCGCTGTCGCTGGCTCGCCGCCAGCCGCCAGCACCTTCGCGTTCTCCTCTTCGTAGGCAAAGCGATCGACCAACTCGCCGGGGAGCAACTCGGTATCGCCCGGCTGCTCGACCCGCACCTTCCGGAGCATCTGCCGGACGATGACTTCGATGTGTTTGTCGTTGATCGTCACGCCCTGCGACCGGTAGACCTTCTGGACCTCCTCAACCAGATAGAGTTGCACCGCCTCCCGCCCCAGGATGCGCAGAATATCCTGGGGGTTCGCTGCCCCCTCCGTGAGCAGATCGCCGGCCTTGACTCGATCGCCGTTCTCCGCGCGCAACTGCGCCGTCGGCGAGACGGTGTACTCGCGCTCGTCACGCTCCTCGTAAGAGATGATGATCCTGCTCCCTTCGAGCGCGACGGTGCCCGCCATCCGGGCCAGGATCTCGTCGCCAGTGGGCGTGCGAGCCAGAACCGTATCCAGCTCGACCCAGTCGTTTGGGCTGACGAGTACCTGCGACCCCGCGGGCAACTCCTGCTCGTCGGCGTAGACCTCGCGGGACGTGACCTTGGCCTTGCGCAGCTCGTCGGGCCGGGTGATGGAGACGATCCCATCAATCTCGCTGACGACCGCGAGCCCCTTCGGCACGCGCGCTTCGAACAACTCCTCGACGCGCGGCAGACCGCTCGTGATGTCCAGGCCGGCGATACCGCCCGTATGGAACGTCCGCATCGTCAACTGGGTACCCGGCTCGCCGATCGACTGGGCGGCGATGATCCCGACCGCTTCGCCGATGTCGACCAGCCCCCCCCGAGCCAGAACGCGGCCATAGCAGCGCTGGCAGACGCCCTGCCGTGACTGGCAGGTGAGCGGTGAGCGCACGTGGACGCGGACGATGCCAGTATCCGCAAGCGCCTTCGTCGCGAGAATGCGACTCACCGCATCCTCATCGATCTCCATATTGCGGTCGATGATCAACTCGCCGGTCTGCGGGTCGTAGATTGGGCTGGCGGCCTGCCGGCCGATGATGCGGTCGCGCAACGGGACGATGACTCCTCGCCCCTCCCGATCCTCGATCCAGATGCCGGCGGTCGTCCCGCAGTCGGCCTCGAGGACGATGACGTCCTGGGCGACGTCGATCAGACGACGGGTCAGATAGCCCGAGTCGGCCGTCCGGATCGCGGTGTCGGCGAGACCCTTCCGGGCGCCGTGGGTCGAGATGAAGTACTCGAGCACGCTGAGCCCTTCACGGAAGCTCGACCGGATCGGCAGCTCGATGATCCGGCCCGAGGGCGCAGTCATCAGGCCACGCATTCCGGCCATCTGGCGCAACTGTTGGATATTCCCTTTGGCACCCGAGTTCGTCATCATGTAGACCGAACCGAAGCGGTCGAGGGAGTCGCTCACCTTCTTCGTCACCTGCTCGGTCACATCGGTCCAGATCTGGATCGCCTGAGTGTAGCGCTCGTCGTCGGTGATGAGCCCACGGCGGTACTGTTTCTGGATGTTCTCGATCTGGGCATCGGCTTGCTGGAGATACTCGTCCCGCTCCTTCGGGACGGTCAGATCGCCCACGGCGATGGTGATCCCCGAGCGAGTTGCATAGGTGAAGCCGACCTGCTTGATCTCGTTGACGATCTCGGCGGTCTTGCCGGCCCCGTAGCGGCGATAACACTCACCGATGATCGCCCGCAGGGCCTTGCGATCGAGCGCCTCGTTCTTGTAGCGCAGGTCCTCCGGGAGCACGCTGTTAAAGATGAGCCGTCCGATGCTGGTGGTGAGCACCTCGGGCTCTTGCCCGGCACGCGGGATGCGCACCTTGATCTCGGCCTGGAGATCGACGACGTCGAGATCGAGTGCCAGCCGGGCCTCCTCGGCACTGCTGAAGTGCTTCCCTGAGCCCTTCGCGCCCGGACGGATCACCGTCATATAGTAGCAACCCAACACCATATCAAGCGTCGGGGCGACGATCGGCTCGCCGCTCGACGGCGACAGCAGGTTCAGCGTCGCGAGCATCAGGTCGTAGGCTTCTTTCTTCGCCGCGATGGACAGCGGCACGTGGACGGCCATCTGGTCGCCGTCGAAGTCAGCGCCGAAGGCCGAACAGGCGAGTGGGTGGATCTGGATCGCGCTGCCATCGATCAGCACCGGCTCGAACGCCTGGATGCCAAGGCGGTGCAGGGTCGGCGCGCGGTTCAGCAGGACGGGATGATTCTGGATGACCTCTTCCAGGACCCCCCACACCTCCGGTCGGATCCGCTCGACGATCCGCTTGGCGCTCTTGATGTTGTGGGCATGGCCCCGCTCGACGAGCTTGCGCATCACGAACGGCTTGAAGAGCTCGAGGGCCATCCGCTTCGGCAAGCCACACTGGTGCAGCTTCAGCGTCGGACCGACGATGATGACCGAGCGGCCCGAGTAGTCGACGCGCTTGCCGAGCAGGTTCTGCCGAAACCGCCCCTGCTTGCCCTTGAGCATATCC
>JACPQP010000047.1 GCA_016190465.1 Chloroflexota bacterium | reverse complement strand
CTGAAGGGCCTCCAGGAGCTTGGTCAGGTTCTTACGGAGTTCATGCATACCCACGAACTGGGCTCTCAGGATCTCCTTCATCAGTCGCCTCCACTGCTATGATGAATACATTGCGAACATATTAACATATCCCTCATGCCAGGTCAAGGGCCTGGCGGCCTGGAGAAGGCAGCCTCGACTCTGGAAACCGCCGACGTATCCGACCACGTCGGCGTGCAGCGTTGCGGCGGGAAGCTGCCGATGGGTATACTCCACGTGGTCAATCTGCGAGAGGTACACAGTGAGAATCATCTGCGCTTCAATCTGCTACCGCGGGTATTCCCGCGACGAGTTCGCGTCCACCCTGGAGCTGGCTCCCGGGGCCGGCTACAAGTACATGGAGATCCACGGCCCGATGACCGGGAGCCCCGAGGCGATCGAAGCCTTCGACGTCCCGGGCGTGCGGCAGCGTCTCGAGGCGGCCGGGTTGCGGTGTCTCGGCCTGTACCCATCCGGCTGGGGAGGCAAAGACGAGGCCGACGTCCGCCGGCGGGCCCAGGCCATCGCCAGGGCGGTGCGGATCGCCGAGGAGCTTGGCGCCGACCACATCGACACCACGGGCGCCACCCGCCGTTCGGAGGGTGGCCTGGAGCGTGTGATCGACTGCGTCCGCCAGGTGCTCGATCTGGTACCAGGCTCCAGCCCGGTGAAGCTGACGCTGGAGCCCCACTACGGGAACGTGTTGCAGGAGCCCGAGGACTTCGCGCGAGTGCTCGACGCCATTCCGGATCCCCGGGTCGGCATCTGCGTGGATACCGGCCACTTCCACTCGGCGCACGTCGACACCCCGGCTCTCATCCGCCATATCGCCCCCCGCATCTACGCAGTTCACCTGAAGGACCACGTGGGCATCACGTCGGTAGGCGTCGGCCGGGGAGAGATCGACCTGCCGGCGGTGATCGCCGCGTTTCGCGACACCGGCTACACCGGCGACCTGACTATCGAGCTGGAGGTCGAGGACCCGGAGAACCTGCCGCGGTACTCCCAGGAAGCCTACGTCTACGTCAGCGGACTACTCCGCACGAAGCTCTGAAACCTGTGGCACCCCACTTGCATCCGGCCTGAAGCAGACCGAGGATTCCGCTGCTCGCAGGAGGGCACTCGATGGTGAGAGCGACCACGCGGCGCCGCGCCGAGATTGTGGTGCGCGGGCCGGGACCCGTCCCCATTCGCCTGCGCGTCAACGGCGCCGACTATGACCTGCTGGTCGAGCCACGGCGCACGCTGCTCGACGCGCTCCGCAACGACCTCTGTCTGACCGGCACGAAGAAGAGCTGTGACCTGGGCGAGTGCGGCGCCTGCACCGTCCTGCTCGACGGACGGGCGATCTACGCCTGCCTTGCGCTGGCGATTGAGTGCACCGGCAGGGAGATCACGACGATCGAAGGGCTTGGCGACGGCGTCGCCCTCGACCCGGTTCAGCAGGCGTTCGTGGACCGCGACGCCTATCAGTGCGGCTTCTGCACACCCGGTCAGGTTATGGCCGTGAAGGCCCTGCTCAATCGGTCACCCATGCCGAGCGAAGCGGAGGTGCGCCAGGCGCTCTCCGGCAACCTCTGCCGCTGTGGCGCCTACCAGCACATCGTCGAGGCGGCGCTCCAGGCCGCTGGTGTGGCCGACCCGACCGCGCGACGACCGCGACCGGTCGCCGAGGAGGGGATCTGTGGCGAAGGTCGTTAAGACCAGAATCGAGATGGAGGGCGAGACCGTCGAGCGGAGCGTCGTCGTCGAAGGGGAAGCTCCGCCACCGTGGACGGAAGACACCGTCCTTTCGCTGATCGGCGGGGCGCGCCCCCGCGTCGACGGCCCCGCGCGCGTGAGCGGTCGCGCCGTCTACACGGCCGACGTCCGCTTGCCAGGGATGCTCTACGCGAAGATCCTGCGCTGCCCCCACGCTCACGCGCGCCTGCGCCGAATCGACGTCGCCCCGGCGATGGCGCTCCGCGGCGTCCGGGCGGTGCTCTCGCACCGGACGGCGCCGCCGATCCAGTGGCAGAATGGCGTGCTCCTCTTCGACGAGACGCTGCGCTTCGCGGGCGACGAGGTCGCTGCCGTGGCTGCCGACGACGAGGACATCGCCCAGGATGCGCTGGAGCTGATCGAGGTCGACTACGAGGTGCTGCCGTTCGTCGTCGACCCGGAGGCGGCGCTCCGCCCCGACGCGCCGCGTATCCACCCGCGGGGTAACCGCTCGTCGCCCCCGCGCGTGTATCAGCGGGGAGACGTCGCCCGCGGCTTCGCCGACGCAGATATCGTCGTCGAGACCGTCGTCCGGACGCCGACGGCGCTCCACAACTGCATGGAGCCCCACGGCAGCGTGGCCTGGAGGGACGGCGACACGCTCGTGATCTGGGACTCGACCCAGCACGTCCACGGTGTCCGGGAGCAGGTCGCCGAGACGCTCGGTCTGCCGCTGAGCCGCGTGCGCGTCATCTCCGAGTACATCGGCGGCGGGTTCGGGAGCAAGCAGGGGGTCGGCAAGTACACCATCATCGCGGCGCTTCTCGCCCGATTGACCAGCCGGCCGGTTCAGTTGATGCTGGATCGGCGCGAGGAGAACCTGGCAACCGGGAATCGCCACGAGACGATCCAGCGGCTGAGGATCGGCGCCCGGCGCGACGGCTCGCTCACGGCGATCGATCTCCGCGCGATCGCCGCCATCGGCGCCTACGGCGGCCAGCCCATGGCCATCGCCGGCCCGGTCCAGGAGTTCTACCGATGCCCCAACGTCTTGACCGAGGAGGTCGGTGCGTTCACCAACACCGGCCCGACCTGCGCCTTCCGCGCGCCAGGCTACACCGAGGGCGCCTACGGGCTGGAGACGGCGCTGGACGAGCTGGCCGCTCGCCTGGAGATCGACCCGCTGGAGCTGCGTCTGCGCAACTACGCCGACGTGAATCCGGTGAGCGGTCGCCCCTTCTCGAGCAAGCCGCTGCGCGAGCTGTACCGGTTGGGCGCCGAGCAGATCGGCTGGCACGACAAGCGGCGGCCGGAGTGTGGGCCGACCGGCGCCCGGCGCCGGGGAGTCGGCATGGCCACCGCCACCTGGGGCGGTGGCGGCGGTCCCCCGGCTCACGCGCTCGTCCGCATCAACTCCGACGCGACCGTCGACGTGCTCGTCGGCACGCAGGACATCGGCACCGGGACGAAGACGGTGCTGGCCACCATCGCCGCCGAGGAGCTCGGCCTGTCGATCCAGGCGGTGCGCGTCGCCCTTGGCGACACCCTCGCCGGTCCATACTGCCCGGTCAGCGCGGGCAGCATGACCGTCGCCTCGGTCGGTCCGGCCGTTCGGCAGGCGGCGCGCGAGGCTCGGCAGGCGCTCCGCGATGTGGCGGCCACCTTCCTCGAAGTGCCGGCCAGCCAGCTCGACATCCAGGATGGCGAGATCGTCGCCACGATGTCGCCGGACCGGCGGATGACGATCGAGGATCTGGCCGGCCGGCTGAACCGCTTCCAGATCATCGGGAAGGGGTCGCGGGGGGCCAACCCGAACGACGTCGACATCCGGACCTTCGGCGCCCAGTTCGCCGAGGTCCAGGTCGACACCGAGACGGGGCAGGTCGAGGTGTGCCGGCTCGTCGCCGTCCACGAGTGCGGGCGCGTCATCAACCCGCTGACGACCAGCAGCCAGGTCGAGGGCGGCGTCGTGCAGGGGATCGGCTACGCGTTGATGGAGGAGCGCATCGTCGACCCGCGGACCGGGAAGGTGCTCAACCCCAACCTGGACGACTACAAGCTGCCCACCGTGCAGGATGCGCCGGTCGTCGAGGTGACCATGGACGACCACGTGGACGAGCGGGCGAACGTCCTCGGCGCCAAGGGGCTGGGCGAGCCACCGATCATCCCGACCGCGCCAGCCATCGCCAACGCCGTCGCCCACGCGCTCGGCCGGCCACTCGTCGAATTCCCGCTCACCCGGGCCCGCCTGCTCCAGGCGCTCCAGGAGGGCCAGGTGGGGAACGGAAGCTCTCACCCCCGACCTCTCTCCCCGCGGGAGAGGGGCCGGGGGCATAGGCGCTAGCTTATGGTCACCCGGGGGTGGGCGCGGACCTCTCCCCACTTCCCGCCGTTCCTGAGCCGGGCCCGACGCGGGGATGGGGCAGGGGGACAT
>JACPQP010000484.1 GCA_016190465.1 Chloroflexota bacterium | reverse complement strand
GTCGAGGACGCGCTCAATACGGTGGGGCTGCGCGGGGACGAGATCCTGGAGAAGCACCCTCACCAGCTCAGCGGCGGACAGCGGCAGCGGGTGATGGTGGCGCGGGCCTCCATCTCCATGGTGCGGCCGCGTCTGATCGTGGCCGACGAGCCCGTGTCGGCGGTGGACGCCTCGCTGCGCGCCATGATCCTCGACATTATGCTCCGCCTGCGCGACGAACACCGGATCTCATTCCTGTACATAACCCACGATCTCTCCACTGCCTACCAGATCGGCGATGACATGCTTCGTTGCGTTGCCATCAGCAGGGACGCGGAGTAGAATCAACTGGCGACGGGCTTCGACCGCCGGCGTCACGTCCGAGCTTCGCTGCCGGCCACTGTGCTGCGGGAGGGGAGATTGCCGTATGCCGCCTGATGCCGAGTTGATGGTCGAGAGCAGGAACGGGTTCGTCAAGGCTGCTATGCTGCTCGTCGTCCTGGCGCTGCCGCTGGCGCTGGTCCTGTCCAACGTCCGCCTGCTGGTCTTCGATCCGGGCTACTATCTGCGCGGTTACGAGCGCTTCGGCGGCGCGCAGGCCACCCGGATGTCGCCCGAGCAGCTTGCCGAGGCCACCGCGCAGATCCAGGCCTACTTCGGCGGCGGCCCGCCGGTTTCTCTCGTCGTCCAGAAGGAGTGGGGGCGGGAGCCGCTCTTCAACGCCCGCGAGCAGCAGCACCTGGCGGACGTTCGGGACCTCCTGGACCGCACGCTGCGGGTCCAGGAGGTGAGCGCGGCCTACGTCCTCGGCGTCGCGGCTACTCTGCTCGTCCTGCGCCGGTCGGCCGGCGCGAAGACGCTGGCCCGGTGGGTCTCGGTCAGCACCGGGCTCACGCTGGCCACGTTCGTCGTCCTCGGGCTGCTCGCCATCGGAGACTTTCAGTCGTTCTGGACGCAGTTCCACCTGCTCTCGTTCAGCAACGATCTCTGGATGCTCGACCCGCGGACCGACTACATGATCCGGATGTACCCGGCGCCTTTCTGGTTCAACGCCATCCTCGACATCATCGTCCGAAGTGCGTTGGGGGCGATTGTGCTGCTTCTGCTTGCTCAGGGGTACCTCCGCTGGCGGGGTGGTAGGGTGGCGAAGGCGGACCGCTCTGCCCCCTCTCCGTGAACCGAGAGGGGAGGACGCGGGATGCGGCCTGCGGGCTACAGCGTGAGCATCTCCACAGCACGGCGTAAGTCGTTCTCCAACTCGCCGCCCCTGACCATCTCAAGGCTCTCCTCCGCCCATGCTGGGAGACGCGGCCGTTGTAAGGCCACCCCCAGGACATACAGAGCGGCGATCGGCTTGTCCAGGATGGCCTCTCTTTCGTCGACGGGGCCGTAAGCTTCCCAGAATGTGGCCCGGGCCTTTGGGCCGAGCGAGCCGGCAACGTTCCGGCAGTCGCTGTACGCCAACCCGATACCGAGCAAGTGATAGTCGTAGACGATCGCCTGGACGGCCGTCCCGCGCTGACGGGAGAGCGCCAGGTTCGTCCAATGGAAGTCGTTATAGGTGAAGGTCTCGGACAGGGAGCGCATCGCGCAGCGGAGCGCTTCGATGTGGTCTGCCGCGAGCCCCCACACCGGGTCGGCTGCAAGACCGAGTCGCCGGCCGATCTCCAGGATGGAGTCGGGATCCAGCGCGTCCGCCTGGCGCGTCAGGAAGTCCGGTGTCCCCGCCGGATCGGCGAGCGCTGCCCGCCCGGCCGCGTGCAATGCCCGATACCATGCGGCCACGGCGACGCCCGTCTCGGGGGCCGCCGCGTCGGCCTCGGTCGCCAACCGCCAAACCGGGCTGCTGGCCAGGTCTTCGAGGAGAAGGCCGTCTTCCGCCCGCCCGTGGACGAGCAACGTCGGCACGCGATAGCTCTCGAGCAGGGCGTAGCTCTGCACTTCGACGGCCCGGGCAGGATCGGGGAACCATTTGAGGATATGCGACCGCGTGCCACACTCGATGCGGTAGAGGTGATGGCCGTGGCGCGCGCGCGTGGGCGTCACCTGCCGGATCTCCGTCGGGTCGAGCCCAAACCGACGCGGGTCGCAGGCGGGAGGCAGACCGTCCAACCCTTCTCCCCGTCCCCTTCGGCCGAACTCGGCCACGCGAACGCAGTCGCCAGTCGGCAACACCAGGGGCCCGCTCGCCAAATGGATTGGTGGTGCACATGCCCACCCCGTTATAGTAACATGTGGCCAGGTGGCCGTTGCCGCGGTGGAGATGGGTGACGAGTGGAGACGGAATCCCTGGAAGATCGTGTTCGTCGCGAGCTACCCCACCTGAAGGACGAGGACGCGCGCGAGTTAGCACGTCTCATCGAGCGCCTCGTCGCTGCCCTCGCGCCTGAGCGTGTCTACGTGTTCGGATCGCAAGCGCGCGGCGACGCCACGCCAGAGAGCGACTTCGATCTACTCGTAGTCGTCCCGGAGTCCAAAGAGCCTACCTACCGACTCGCCCAGACGGCCTACCGGGCGATGGGGCGACGAAACCTCTCGGTCGACGTTCTCGTGATGGCGCGAGAGGAGTTCGAGCGACGCAGCCGGGCAGTGGCCTCGCTGCCCGCTACCGTGCTGCGCGAAGGGAAAATGCTGTATGCGGCCTGAGGCAGTGCGAGAAGCACGGGATTGGCTGGTTCGGGCCGAACGGGATCTTCGGGTGGCGCGCGGAAATCTGGCGGGGCCAGAGGTCTTCGCCGACGTCGCCGCGTTCTCCTCCCAGCAGGCGGCCGAGAAGGCGCTCAAGGCGTTTCTGACCGCCCACGACCATCCGTTCCCGAAGACGCACGACCTGGAGCGCCTCGTGGGTTGGTGCGAGCACCTCGGCGCCGAATTCGCGCATTTCGCGGATGCGGCGCGAGTATTGAGCCCGTACGTCGTCGAGTTCCGCTATCCGGGCGGCCCGCTGGAACCAGCAGTCGAGGATGCCGAGCAAGCCATTCAACTGGCCGGCGAGATCGTTGAGTTCGTTCGCCAACGCCTGTTCCCGGGCGGGACTCCCTGAGCGTCGTTCTCTGACCCTGAAATTCACCGACGTCTTGCATCCCTCTATAGCTCGGCAATGTTCCGTGGTGACAGATGTCACCACGGAACATTGCCGAGCCAATGCTACCCTCCGTTCGCCGGCCGACCATCGGCCTGGACTGCCT
>JACPQP010000056.1 GCA_016190465.1 Chloroflexota bacterium | reverse complement strand
GACTACTTAGGGCCCGTCACGGAATAACTGTCTCACGTCGATTACGACCACAGGAGACAGCTCGCCACATCTGGTCGCCAAATTGGTACACTTATTCTGTGACGACCCCTTAGGCCCCCGCCGCGGCTGTGCTCGACTCCCGCTTGGCGTCGCCCCGGGGTTCCGACTTGACCTCGGGTTTCGCCTCGCCGTCTTTGGCCGACTCCTTCGCCGGTTCCTTTGCCGGTTCCTTTGCGGATCCATCAGAGGAAGTAGCCTTACGACTATCAGTGATGTACCAGCCAGATCCCTTGAAGATGATGCCCGCGGGAAAGAAGACGCGCCGAGTCTGGCCGCCACAGGTCGGGCAGACCCGAATCGGGTCGTCGGAGAAGCTCTGTTTGCGCTCGAAACGCACCTGGCAAGAGGTACACTGGTACTCGTAAACGGGCATGCGCTATCCTCCCAGATCGCAATGTACGCGGCGGACTCACGGCAGGGCCGGAGCGCACCGCTCGCCGGCCCTGGGCCACACCGTTCAACCGCGCGTATCTGTGTTTATCTATGGTTACCGTTCGTGTCGGCCACGTTCCCGCAGCCTGGTGGCTGATCGCTCACCACCGCATTATATCCCGGTGCTATAAGATTCGTGTCGGAAAGTCGCTGCGCTGATGCTTGATACGACAACCCAAAGGGGGATGTCAGATTGCAGATGTGAGATTGCAGATTCAGCTCATCGGAAATCTGCAATCTGGAATCTGAAATCGGCAATGCCGCTAGTGCTTGACGTGGGCATGCCGGGCGAAGACCAGCGCGAGGTGGTGACGGTTTGCATCGCGCACCAGCTCCTCGTCGCGAATGCTGCCCTCTGGCAGGATGAGCGCCGTCACTCCTGCCCGCACTACCGCCTCGACCGCATCGGACCAATCGCAGCGCCCATCGATCGCCATCACACTGCCGATCCGTCGTTTCCCCGCCTTTCGGAGCGCGACCTCCACGGCCTCGGCCTGGCAGAGCTGCCCGGCGCCGACGCCGATCACCGAGAGTCGATGCGCCAACACCACGGCGTGCGAGCGAGCGTGCTTCGCGCAGCGCCAGGCGAAGATCAGGTCGGTGAACTCGTCAAGCGTTGGCTCGCGACTGGCGGCTGAGCGGAAGGACTCATCGTCCTCCGAGAGCGCATCGCGCGTTTGCACGAGGAATCCACCACTGACCGGGCGGAAGTCCAGCGCCAGCGTCAGACTCATTCGCAGCACGGCTTCATCGAGCGGCGCCAGATCGACTTCTACCAGCCGGACATCGTCGAACTGTTTGAAGACGGCGACCGCCTCGGGTGGGAAGTGCGGGGCGCAGACCGTGGCGTAGCGCACCCCGGCGACCAGGCGCGCCGCATCCTCGTCGACCGGGCGGTTGAAAGCGACACATCCACCCGCCGCCAGCGGCGGGTCCCCCGCGTGCGCGCGGGCGTACGTCTCGGCCAGGACCGGGCCACAGGCGACACCGCAGAGACCGCCCCAACGGGTAATCCCCACCGCCGTCGCCCCAAAGTCGCGCACGATGGCCAGCGCGGCGTCAAGATCGACGGCCTCCGCATAGGACAGCGGCGCCCCGACGAGGACTCGGCCACCGGCTATGCCGACGCCACGGTCCGGGCTCGGCGTCTGAACGTACAGCGCGGCACGTTGGTGCATGTTCTCGGCCGGCTCGACGTCGTGGAGCTTCTCGAGCGCGATGGGTAGAGACGCGGGCAGAGCCTCGGCCGGGCCAGACAGATAACCGGCGATGTGCGTGTCGTAGACCGCCGTGTGCCGAAACGCCTTCGCGGCCAGGCGTCGGCGCTCTTGGAGTTCGACCTCTCCCCGCTCGATCTGCTCGAGAACCGACGGGTAATCGGCCGGGTCGACCACTACGAGCACGTCGGAGAAGTTCTTCGCCGCCGCGCGAATCAACGTGACGCCCCCGATGTCGATCTGCTCGATGGCCTCCTCGAGGCCGGTCCCCGGCCGCTCGATAGTGGTCCGGAAGGGATAGAGATTCACGACGACCAGGTCGATCGGCGAGATGCCGTGCCGGGCGAGGTCGGCCTGGTGCTCCGGTAGGTTCCGCCGGGCCAGGATCCCGGCGTGGACGCTGGGGTGGAGCGTCTTGACCCGGCCACCCAGGATCTCCGGGAAGCCGGTCAGGTCGGCGATGCTCGTCGCGGGCACCCGCTCGCCGGTGAGCGCGTGCATCGTTCCGCCGGTGGAGTAGATCGTGATGCCTCGCTCGACAAGCCCCCGGGCAAATTCGATGAGGCCGGACTTGTCCGAAACACTGATGATCGCCTTCACGTTTTCCTCCAGGGGATGTAGTGGTTGACGTGATACAATCCCTGATGCAGTGAGCACAGAGCGATGGGCAGGAGCTCGATGGCGCCCGCTCCTCGCCCTGGTTGTCCTGGCGGTTGCGCTAGCCGCGTTCGTCGTCGTCGGCATGATCCGATGGCAATCGCCGGGGGGCGAGACCGTCGCACTCCCCGATACGCACGCGGTCTTCTTCACCTCCCCACGCTATCCCGACGAACCGGCCCGTCGCGCGCCCGGGTTGGATCGCCATCTCGTCGCCTACCTCCAGGCGGCGCGCCGGTCCGTCGACCTGGCCATCTACGACTTCGACCTCCCCAACGTCGCCGAGGCGCTCGCCGCGGCCAGGCAGCGGGGGGTGGCTGTGCGCCTGGTCACGGACACCGATACCGTCAGAAGTCGCGATGCCCGGGTCCAGGCTGCGCTCGCGATCGTCCGCGACGCCCGCGTACCCATCGTAGACGATCAGCGCAGCGGCATCATGCACCACAAGTTCGCCGTCGTCGATCGCGAGTGGGTGTGGACCGGCTCGTGGAACTTCACGGAGGGCGATACGTTCCGCCTCGACAACAACGCCGCGATCTTCCATTCGGCCGAGCTGGCCGAGAACTTCACGACCGAGTTCGAGAAGATGTTTGTCCTGCGAAAGTTCGGCCCGACGAAGCCACGCGATCTGCCGCATCCGCGCGTGGCGATCGGCGGCCTCACCGTGGATACGTGCTTCGAGTCGGAGATGCAGTGCGATAACCTGGCGGTCGCGGAGATCGGCCGAGCGCAGCAGAGTGTCCGCTTTCTGGCATTCTCGTTCACGCACGACGCGATCGGCGCCGCGATGATCGAGCGGCAGCGGGCCGGGGTGCACGTCGCCGGGGTGGTCGAGAAGACCGGTTCGGAGACGCAGTTCTCCGAGTTCGGCCGATTGCGAGCGGCAGGTGTGGACGTCCGTCAGGATGGAAACCCCTACGCCATGCACCACAAAGTGATTGTGATCGACGGACGGGTTGTCCTCTTTGGCTCGTTCAACTTCTCCAGCGGCGCGGCCACCGATAACGACGAGAACCTGCTCGTCATTCGCGATGGAACGGAGGGTGCGGAGCTTGCACATCAGTTCCTCGCCGAGTACGACCGGGTTCGGGCGCAGGCCGACCGTGGACAGTGAGTCAGGTAGGAAGGACAGGTTGTGAGTTGATGGGCACGGATTCGGCGAGCGGCGTCGGCCCTCGCCACTCAGCGCTGGGCCGCCGTGCCGGTCCCACTTGATGTCCTGCAACGTCGGCGCGAGCGTGCGGCCGATGCCATCCTGGGAGACGAGCGGCTTCGGGCGCATCTTGCCGACGACGAGGCGCAGCCGTTGCTCGACTGGGCAGTCGCCTGGGCCGACGCCCACGCCCGGGCGACCGCCGCGATTGCCGCTGACGACCGCGCTGCGCAGGCGATCGCGCTCGGCCTCGATCGCCTGCGCGCACAGCTTCAGATGCTCGACCTGGTGATCGGTTGCCGCCAGGATGACGATGCAGGAACGCTGGTCATGCTCCTTGCCGATCTCGCCGCCTCGCTGCCGTCTCCTGCGCTGGCCGAGCAGACCGAGCACCTGGCGGCGGCGGCCCGGCGGATGAGCGGGCCGGAGCTTGCCAGGGACATCGTCGTGCTTCTCCCGCCCGCGCCGAGGTAAGAGCGCCTCACGGGATCTTTGTGCCCTTCGTGTCCTGGTGGTAAGCCCCGTACCCCGGTGTCGTTGTGGTGAGCCCGCCATCAGTGACGCACGGCACCGGAGTCTTCGCCCTGTCCGGACGCACCGTCGCCAGGTGTGGGGGCCGCCGAAGTCGGGTTGGGGGCCTGAAGTCGATCCAATAGCTCGCCGATGCGCTTGCCGGTGAGCGTCTCGATGAGCTCCGGCACCTGGGCGACCATCTTCGCGACCTCGCCGGTGAGTGCGCTGGCGCCCGGACCGCGTCCATCGCCGGTGGAGACGATGGCGATCCTGTCCACGCCGGAGAGGGCCTGGGCGAACGCTCGGGCAAGCTCCGGCATGCCGCCGAGCATCTTGTCCAGCACCGCGGCCTGGTTGTACGCCTGGTAGGCATCGGCGCGCAGGTGCATGGCGTCGGCTTCGGCCTGGCCCTTGGCCCGAACGATCTCCGCCTCGGCCTGGCCCGTCACCCGGACAACGTCGGCCTCGGCGGCGCCCTGGAGACGCGTCGCCTCCGCCTGGCCGGTCGCCTCCTGGACGACCTTCTGGCGCTGCGCATCGGCCAGGATCTCGATCTGGCGCTGCTCGGCCGCGGCCTGCTTGATCACCGTAGCCTCGAGCTCCCGCTCGCGCCGCTGCACCTCCAGTTCCTGCACCCGGATCTCCTCCTGCCGCTGCACCTGGTCGATCCGAACCTGCTCGGCCACCACCTTCTGCTGCGCCTGGTTGGCCGCGATATCGTACGCCTTCTCGGCCGTCGCCCGCTGCTGGCGGACCGCCGCGTCGTACTCCGCTTTCTTGATCTCGAGATCGCGCGTCGCCTCGGCCTGCCTCGTCTGGGAGGCCGCCTGCGCGATCACCCGCTCCTGGTCCGCCTGCGCCTGGGCGATCGCGGCCTCGCGGGCGGCCATCGCGCGCCGAATGGCGATGTCCCGCTCCGCCTCGGCCTGGGCGATCTCCGCTTCGCGTTTGATCCGCGCGACGTCCGGCCGGCCCATGTTGCTGATGTAGTCCTTCTCGTCCATCACCTTCTTGATCGTGAAGGAGACGACCTCCAGGCCCATCTTGCTGAAATCGTCGGCAACCGTCTGGCGTACGCGGCCCGCGACCATTTCCGGTTCCTTGACGATCTGCTCGACCGTGAGCAAGCCGACGATGCCGCGTAGGTGCCCCTCCATCACCAGGCGGATGAGCGCCTCACGCTCCTGCTGTGGCTTGGTCAGGAACTGCTCGGCAGCGGTCCGGACGCTGTCGGGATCGGATTTCACCTTGATCTGCGCCACCGCCTCGACGTTGACCGCCACGCCTTGCGAGGTGTAGAGGTCCTGCTCCGGCGCCACATCGAACGACATCAACTCCAGCGACAGCTCCTGGCAGCTCTGGAGCAGCGGCCATACGAGCTTGCCACTGCCCGTGACGATGTGCGTGCCGCCGGAGCCGAACACGATCAGCGCCTGGTTGGGGCCGACCCGCCGGTAGAGGCTCCCAATCATCAAGATGAGCATAAGGAATGTGAGGACAGCAACCACGATGATGCCCACGAGGCCAAACAGTTGATCCACTGATGACTCCTCTCCTACGATTCGTCCGCTGACGCCTCTCGGTCAGCCTGCTCGACAGAGGTAGGGCGCTCAGGTGCTCCTGGCTGAGTCCTCGCCGTGAACTCGTCCCACGGCTGCACCTGGGCGACCCCACGCGAGTAGTCGATGATGACCACCTCCGTGCCGCGGGCGACCGGCCGGCCGTCGATGCTGCGCGCCGCCTCGCTTCGCCGACTCCCGGCCTTCGTGAACACAATCTCCCCCACGCCTTCCGCCGGGATGCCCGCCGTCACCCGGGCGATCGTTCCATCCAGCCGGTAGTCGCGTGGGTCCATCTCCTGCTCGCCGGCTCGCAGGCCGGCCAGGAGGAGCGCGATCAGCACGCCGGCGACGCCACCAGCGATCACACCTCCGCCGACCGCGGCCAGCGGTGGCCATGCCGCAAAACGCAACAGGAGGTAGCCCGCGGCGCCAAACCAGGTCAGGAAGGCGAGCAGCGAGGAGACGTTGAGGAGCGGCAGGCGCAGACGACCGGCCGTGGCGCTGTCGCCGTGATCGGCGTGGGGGGCCGTGCCGACGTCGTGGCCGTGGAGAGGTCCGACGTGTCCCCACTGCCCGGCCGACGCGTCCAACCCGCCGTGGTCGCCGGCTCCGATATCTCCGGTGTGGCCGTGCAGCGCGGATCCGGCGAACCCCAGCCCAAAGGACAGGATCGTGAACAGGGCTCCGAACAGGAAGCAGGCCAGGAAGATCGTTTCCATAG
Source organism: Chloroflexota bacterium (assembly GCA_016190465.1). Classification (GTDB taxonomy): domain Bacteria; phylum Chloroflexota; class UBA6077; order FW602-bin22; family JACPQP01; genus JACPQP01. The sequence goes on along the minus strand of JACPQP010000056.1, from coordinate 7,850 downwards.
TGGTCAGCTACAGGCTATCCAGCGGTTCGAACATCACTTCCGCAGGGGTGACTTCTTCCCGTCGCATCTGGGGTGAACATACTCAAGCATAGCCCTTTCGGTCGCGGAGAGCAAGGCTCTTCCTTTTTGTGCATCCATTCTGCGGTTGCTCCACCGGGAGACTCGTGCTAGAATGCCACGAGAGGCTGGCGTCGATTGGGAGGCCGAGCAACGTGCCCGGAAGAGCGAAGAAAGCGACCTTCAGTGATCTCGAGGATATTGGCGCTTTCTTCCGTTCAGCCGACGTCGAGACTGCCCGGAGAATCGATTGATGCCGCTCTTCCGCTGGGCGGTGGTCGAACATCCAGCGCAGTTCTACAGCGGCGGCTGTCGTCTGGCGGCGGATGTCTACGTCCCTGACGGGGCGACCGCGTCCGATCGTCGCCCGGGTGTCGTCCTCTGCTGCGGCTACACCGGCATCAAGGATCTGTACCTGAACGACATGGCCCGGCGCTTCGCCGCGGCTGGCTACGTCGCGCTGACGTTCGACTACAAGGGGTGGGGGCAGAGCGAGGGACCCCGCCTGCGCCTGGCCCCGTACAGCCGGGTCGAGGACGCGCAGGCAGCGCTGACGCTCCTGTCGCTCCAGCCGGAGGTGGATGCCGAGCGCATCGCCCTCTACGGGATCAGCTACGGTGGGTCGACCGCCGTCTTCGCGGCGGCGATCGACCGCCGCGCCGCCGCCGTGATCGGCGTGACCGGCGTTGGCAACGGGGCGCGCTGGATGCAGCGGGTGCGCCGGCCCTGGGAGTTCCGGGAGCTGGTCGAGCGCGGCGAGCGCGACCGCGCGCGACAGGTGGTCAGCGGCGTCTCCGAGCTGGTCGACCGCGGCGAGGTCTTGATGCACGATCCCCAATCGGCGGAGATCGCCGCCCGCGCCCGAGCCGCCGTCACGGGCGCCGCGATGCAGGTGCCGCTCGAGATGGTCCACGAGACGATCGGCTTCAACCCGGAGTGGGTGGTCGACCGAATCGCCCCGCGCCCCGCGCTCTTCATCACCTCGGATCGCGACGAGCTGGTGCTCCCGGAAGAGTCCGAGATGCTCCACGCGCGGGCCGGCGAGCCAAAGAAGCTGGTGGTGCTGCGCGGCTTCGGCCACTACGAGGTGTTCGTGCCGCCGGCCATCGACCAGGTGATCGCCGAGGCAGTGGACTGGCTGGAAGCGCATTTCCGACGGTGATTCAGCAGTTACAGACTCAGGTTCAGCTCGCGCACCAGGTAATCCTTGCTCATCGCGACGCTCTCGTAGGGCGTGCGGCGAGTGTAGTCCAGCTCGATCGTCAGCCAGCCATCGTACCCGCTCTCGCGCAGGATGTTGATCGCGCCCTGGAGGTCGACGACGCCCTGTCCCAGCTCGACGAAGTCCTTGATGATCGCCGTGCCACCGGCGCCGGTCAGCTCGGGTGGCAGGTTCGGGTCCCAGTCCTTGAGGTGCACGTACTTGATCCGGTCGGCGTAGCGCCGAAACACGTCGATCTCGGCCGTGGGGACGTCCGGATTCCCTTTGCGGAAGTGCGCAGTGTCGGCGGCCATCGCGACGTAGCGCGGATCGACGCAGTCCATGACGAAGTCGATCTCGCCGAGCTTCTCGACGATGGTGTTGACGTGCGGGTGAACGCAGGCCTGGACGCCATACTCGAGCGTCCGTCGGCCGATCTCGCTCATGCAGTGGACGGCGTTCAGCAGGTCGTCGCGGCTCGGGCCGCCGGCCGGTCGGCGTCCCGGCCCGAGTACCAGCCGCTTGGCCCCGTTGGCCTGGATGAAGCGGGCCAGGCGAACGTTTCGGGCGACGACCTCCTCGAACATGCTCGGGTCGTGCATCGCCCCGCCGCCGTACAGGGCGACGAGCTCCAGCGAATGCCGCGCCAGCAACTCCTGGAACTGGCCGAGTCGCGCTAACCCGAAGTCGTCGACCACGTACGCAAACGCCTCGAAGCCGCGGAAGCCGAGCTGTCGCAGGTCGCGCACACACTGGTCGAGGCCGTCCCGCCCCCAGGTGATGCCGTGACAGGAAACGCGGATGCTCACGGTGGTTGTCCTCCTTGCGAGCGCGCGAGCGATGCAGAGTGGGTCCACTTCTGCCTGGTCGTCGTGCTCAGGCTAGCAGAGTAGCCTGGAGGCGTCAATCGGGGGCCGGGTATGTGGAAGGGCAGTCCGGGCTCTGGTCCCCTCTTCCCGCGCCGGGCCCGCGCCGGGAAGGGGGTTAGGGGGTTAGGTTGGCTCCCGCCGGGAAGGGGGTTAGGTTGGCGTGGCCGGAGTCTTGCACGGCACGATCCTCCCATCACACCGGGGAGGACCAGCGTGCCCCAGCAGACTGCACTCCGACACGCGCAGCTCCCGCTTCCCATCGCGTGGACCCGCGCGATCGGCGAGCCGTTCCTGACTCCGTGGCGTCTGGCGCCTGGCCAGGAGCACCAGATCGACGACGGCTACTGGCAGGGGCTGCCGCTGGGCGGGCTGGGCAGTGGCAGCATCGGCCGGACCTACCGGGGCGACTTCGCTCGCTGGCATCTCGACGTCGGCCGGCACCGGTACCGCCCCGCCGACGCGAACCACTTCGCGGTACGCGTGAGCGATGGCCGCACAACTCGGGCGACCACGCTTACCACCTGGCGCCCCACCGATGTGCTCTCCGGCTGGGAATGGCATTACCCCGCCGGGCACGGCTACTACCAGGCGCTGTTCCCGCAAGCCTACTTCGTCTACGATCCCGACGTTCTCGGGGTGGCGCTGCGCGTGCGCCAGTTCTCGCCTGTGCTGCCGCACAACTACCGGGAATCCAGCTACCCGGTCGCCGTCTTCGAGTACGAGGCGCACAACCACCGCGAGGTTCCCATCGAGGTGTCCCTGCTCTTCACCTGGGAGAACACCTTGCACGAACTGGCCGGCTCGCCACCAGACCGGCCGTTCCATCACACCGCGCGGGCAGAGGGCACAGCGCCCGATACGCTGGTGGGGGTGGTCCTCGACCGGGAGGATGTCCCGGCCTTCGAGAGCTGGCACGGGCAGTTCGCCATCGCTGCCGGGGGGGACGCCACGTTGAGTGCGTGCAGCGGCTTCCCCATTTCGGCAAACGGGGCCCCCCGTCTGCAGGAAAGCCGGGCCCTCTGGGACGACTTCGTGAGTGACGGGCGTCTGGATGCGCTGGACGAGCGCGCGCTCTGCGTGGCCAGCCCTCGGCTCGGCGCGGCGGTCGCGGCCACCGTGCAGCTTGGGCCGGGCGAGACGAGGCGGGTGCCGTTCTTCCTCTGCTGGGACCTGCCGATCATGCAGTTTGGCAGCGGCACTCGGTGGTATCGGCGATACACCCGTTTCTTCGGCCAGACCGGGCAGAACGCGTGGGCGATGTGTCGGGAGGCGTACGCCCGGTATCGCGCCTGGGGCGCGGCGATCGACGAGTGGCAGCGACCGATCCTCGAAGCCACTGACCGTCCGGACTGGTACAAGGTGGCGCTGTTCAACGAGCTCTATTACCTCGTCGACGGTGGGACCGCGTGGGAGGACGGCCGGGTGGGGTCCACCGAGGACACGCCCGGGCACTTCGGCTATCTGGAGTGCTTCGACTATCCCTTCTACGAGACGCTGGACGTTCGCTTCTACGCGTCGTTTCCGCTCCTTGCCCACTGGCCGGAGCTGGAGAAGCAAGTGATGCGGGACTTCGCCACCACTGTGCCTCGCGAGGACGCACGCATCGTGACGATTCAGGCGAGCGGAAAGCAGGCGTGTCGCAAGGTGGCGGGCGCCGTGCCGCACGATCTCGGCGCCCCGGACGATGACCCCTGGCAGGAGGTGAACGCCTACCGGTTCCAGGACGTGAACGTGTGGAAGGACCTGAACGCCAAGTTCGCGCTGCTCGTCTACCGCGACTTCCGGGAGACGGGTGACCGGTCGTTCCTCGTCGAGTGCTGGCCGGCGGTTCGCGCGGCGCTGGATTACCTCGGACGATTCGACCACGATGGCGATGGCCTGCCCGAGAACGAGGGGATTCCCGATCAGACCTACGATACCTGGCCGATGCGCGGCCCCAGCGCCTACTGCGGCATGCTGTGGCTCGCCGCGCTGCTGGCCGGCGAGGAGATCGCGAGGCAGTGCGGCGATGCCGCGGCCGCCGATGCCTGCCGTCGTCTCTTCGTCCGGGGCCAGGAGTCGCTAGAGCGCATTCTCTGGCACGGCGCCTACTACGACTTCGATGCGCTGAGCGAGCACCACGACAGCATCATGGCCGACCAGCTCTGCGGCCAGTGGTACGCGACGGCCCTCGGTCTGCCACGCATCGTCTCATCCGAACGGGCGCGAGTGGCGCTGCGGCGCGTCTACGAACGCAACGTGATGGGCTTCATGGGGGGAACCCTGGGCGCGGTCAACGGCGTGCGGCCCAGTGGTGAGGTCGACCAGACGTCAGATCAGTCGCAAGAGGTGTGGAGTGGTGTCACCTATGCGCTGGCGGCGCTGATGATCCAGGAAGGGATGCCGGACGAGGCATTCCGCACCACTCAAGGCGCGGTCCTCGCGGTGTACCAGCGCTCCGGGCTCTGGTTCCGCACGCCGGAGGCGTGGGACGCGTCCGGGCATTTCCGGGCAGCGATGTACCTGCGTCCGCAGGCGATCTGGGCGATGGAGCTCGCGCTGCGCGACCGTGGCAGGCAAGCGAACGGCGACGTTTGACAGAGATGGGGCGACGGGCTATAATGCGTTGAGAAAACTGCCCCCCCTCTCCCCTTGTCGGAGAGGGGCAGGGGGTGAGGGGTTAGTCAAGGGTGCCCAAGCGAACGTACCAACCGAAGAAGCTGCCGCGGGCGCGCGAGCACGGATTCCGCAAGCGGATGAGCACGCCCGGCGGTCGGCGCGTCTTGCAGAATCGACGCCGGGTCGGGCGCCATCGTCTGACCCAGGTCTGATCCGGGGAACGAAGGCGGCTCGCGGGGCTTCGTCCGGCGCAACCGACGTGCAGAAACGCCACCGTCTCACCAGTGAAGCTGACTTTCGGCGAACGCGTCAGCGGGGACAGTCGCGGGGCGGCCGACTCCTGGTGCTATCCTGGCATCGGAACGAGGCGGGCGTCACGCGGGTCGGGATATCGGTCAGTAAGCGAGTGGGGAAGGCCGCGACACGCAACCGAGTGAAAAGGCGCATACGAGAAGCGGTGCGTGCGCTGATCGCGCGAATCACGCCGGGATGGGATCTCGTCTTCATCGCGCGCGGAGCCGCCGCGACGGCCACGTTTGCCGAGATTGCCGCGGCCGTCGACGAATTGGTGCACCGAGCAGGACTTTACGCTGGCCCGCCGATGCCCCCTCTCCCTCTGGGAGAGGCGCAACGGGTCCCGATGGACCCTTTGCGGGGTGAGGGCGGGCCAGCGGTTCGTTCACCGGCGGAGACAGGCGGGGAGCCGTAGTCGGTGAAGCACCTGGCACTCGCGTTGATCCGGCTGTATCAGCGTGGTATCTCGCCAGCGCTTCCGCCTGCCTGCCGCTTCTATCCGACCTGCTCGCAGTACGCGTTCGAGGCGATCGACCGCCACGGGCTGTTGCGCGGCGGGTGGCTTGCCGTGCGGCGGATCGCGCGGTGCCATCCCTTCCACGCCGGCGGGTATGACCCGGTCCCGTGAGGCAAGCAACCGGAAGCGTGGGGACCTGGCGCGGATCGCCAGTTTTGGATTGCAGATTGAGGGGGGAGCAGTCAGTGGGTCTGACCACTGCTGCCTCGCCAATCTGCCGAGAAGCTGCTGACGGCTTCAGAGGAGATCTCGTTTGTTTGACGGACTAGTCCAGATGTGGGACGCCGTCATCGTGCATCCGATGACGGCTGCGCTGATGCTGCTCTTCAACGGCCTCGCCGCGATGAGCCTGCCGAGCTGGGGGCTGACGATCATCGCCTTCACGGTGATCGTCAAGCTGATCACCTATCCCCTGACGCTGAAGCAGGTCCAGTCGGCGAAGGCGATGCAAGCGGTCCAGCCGGAGCTGGAGGCGCTGAAGAAGCAGTTTGGCAAAGACCGCGAGAAGCTGATGCAGGCGCAGATGCAGCTCTACAAGGACCGCGGGGTGAATCCAGCCGCGGGCTGCCTGCCCGTGTTCATTCAGATGCCGGTCTGGATCGGCCTCTATTCGGCGCTGTTCAATCTGGCCGCCCAGGGCCTGTTCACCACACCGTTCCTCTGGCTCCCCTCGCTCGCCGACCCGGACCCGTTGTATCTCCTGGCCGCCCTTAGCGGCATCACCGGCTTCCTCGCGCAGAAGGTGATGGTGACTCCGTCAACCGATCCACAGCAGCAGCAGATGCAGAGCATCATGCAGTTTATGCCCGTCATGTACGTCTTCTTCGCGTTGCAGGTCCCCTCGGGGCTGGTGCTCTACTGGGTCGCCTCGAACGTCTTCACGTTCGTGCAGCAGGGGTTCATGGTTGGCTGGAAGAATGTGAATCTTGGGCTTGCCTCGCTGATACCGGCCGCGGCGTCGCCTGCTCGCAATCGACCCGAGGCCAGGGCAGCTACAGTGCGCGCACCGGTTCTGGTCGAGAAGGCGACAGTCAGCCCGGATGGACTTGGCGAGCGCCCAGCGAGCTCTGTCTTACCGGCCGGTGCAGCTAGCGCCGGCACCGCGGCGACCCAACCCTCAAAGCGAAAACGGCGGCGAAAATAGGCGTGAGGGAGGGATATTGGTGGAGAGCCTCGAAGTGACTGCCCGGACGGTCAACGAAGCAATCGAAAAGGCGCTCGCACGTCTTCACTTGACCCGTGACGAGGTCGACGTCTCTGTCCTTTCGGAGGGAAGCCGCGGCATCTTCGGCATCGGTGGCGAAGATGCCCGCATCCTCGTCTCCCCCCGGGCGCGGCTCGATCAGGAGCAGGTTCAGAAAGTCGACGTCGAGGTCGCGGCGTCGAAGGTCAACGGCCAGGAGATCGCGCGCATCGCCCGGGATATCCTCGAGAATCTGCTGGATGGCCTGGGTATCGTCGCGGACGTCGAGGTTCGCCCGGTCGCACCCAAGGCACCCAACGGCCCGGGGAACGACTTCAGTGCGGTGCTGGACATCACCGGCGACGACCTCGGTATCCTCATCGGCCGGCGCGGCGATACGCTGGCCGCGCTCCAGTTCCTGACCAATCTCATTCTGGCGCGCCGAACCCGGCGCTCGGCGAAAGTGCAGGTGGACGTCGAGGGCTATCGAGTGCGGCGCGAGCAGACCTTGCAGACGCTGGCCACGCGTGTCGCGGAACGAGTCGCGGCGACCGGTGAGCCGATCAGTCTCGAGGCGATGCCACCAAACGAGCGCCGGATCGTCCACGTGACGCTTCAGTCGCATCCCCAGGTGATGACGGCGAGCACGGGAGAGGGCGACCAGCGGCGGGTGGTGGTCCATCCGCGCCGCTGACTCGACCACGAGAGGACCGGGTGCGGGGGGTACGGGGCTTCCCACAAAGACACGAAATCGACTACCTCCTGGTCGGCCACGTGGCGCGCGATCTCGTCGAGGGTGGCGATCGGCCCGGTGGGACGGTGGTGTACGCCGGGCACACCGCGCGACAGCTTGGGTGTCGGGTCGGCATCGTCACGAGCGCGGCGCCGACCGAGGACCTCACCCAGGCGCTGACGGGGCTCGCTTTCGTCTGTCGCCCAGCCGCGGCGACAACCACGTTCGTCAACCGCTCCACCGCCTCCGGCCGGACCCAACGTCTCCTGGCCAGGGCAGCGCCACTCGAGCCCTGTGACGTACCGCCCGCGTGGCATTCGGCACGGATCGTCCACCTCGGGCCCCTCGTGCAGGAGATCGGCGCGCCGTGGCTCGACGCGTACCCGCCTGAGCCTGGT
>JACPQP010000494.1 GCA_016190465.1 Chloroflexota bacterium | reverse complement strand
GTGTCGGGGAGGGGGGTAGGGGGGTGAGGTCCGTCCCTGGCTCAATGCCGCTACGCACTGCTCTAAGTGGGTTGCGGAAAGTACCGAACGGCTCCGGGTAGGTCCAGGAAGGGATGCGGCCCTTCCTGGCGGGGTTTGGGGTGTCCCCAAAACCATCAAAAACTCTCTGATACCTACTCAGTACCCGGCTCGCTTGTCACAAACGTTCAGAAGCGGCTCCCCGGCGCCGAACCGGCGAACGTTCTCCTTGAAGATGGCCCAGCTCCGTTCGGTGCTCTGGACGGAGTAGCCGGCGCAGTGCGGGGTGATGATGAGGTTGTCGACCTCCCAGAGCGGGCTGTCCGCCGGCAATGGCTCCTGGACGGTAGTATCGAGAGCGGCTCCGGCCAGGGGGCCCGCGCGGAGCGCCTCCACGAGCGCCGCCTCGTCGACGATCCCACCCCGGGAGACGACCACCAGGTAGGCCCCCGTCTTCATCAAGCCCAGCCGACGGCCGTCAAGCATTCCCCGGGTCTGAGGTGTCAGAGGCACCGTCACCACCACGTAGTCCGAAAGGCGCAGTAAGTCGTCGAGCCGCTCCGGGCCCCAGACCTCCGTCAGGTGCGGGCCCGGCGGCACCGGGTTGACGTCCACGGCGAGGATCTCCTGGCCGAACGCCGCCGCACGCTGGGCGACCGCCAGGCCGATCCGGCCGAAGCCGACGATCCCCAGCGTCGAGCCGCTCAGCTCGCGCATCTGCGACGAGCGCAGCGGCCGGTCCCAGCGGCGCGCCTGCCGGTCCCCCTCGATCTCCGGGATCCGGCGCGCGAGGGCCAGGATCAGCGCGAAGACGTGGTCGGCGATGGTATCCGCGCTCGCACCCCGAGCATTGGTGAGGACAGCCGGACTCTCGACCAGCTCGGGCGACTCGTGGATGCGCTCGATGCCGACCCCGCCCACCTGCACCCAGCGCAGCCGCCGGGCCGCAAGCACGACCTCCCGGCTGGGCCAGCCGTAGATAGCGTCGGCATCCGCCGCCAGGCTGATCTGCTCGGCGGGCGTGGCCGCCGAGACGAACTCCACCGTCGGGAACGACGACCGCAGTTCGGCGAGCCGCGCCTCGGAAGGACGTCCCAGCAACAGGATCTTCATCGACGGATCACCCCCGACTGGGCCAGCCGCGATCGCTCAGCATCGGGCTGGTGGAATGATTTAGATGTGAACCACAATATAGCGGGCTCGCCGGGCGCTGACAAGGGGTTTATGGACACGTTTTGGACAGGTTCTGGCCGAGGCGATGCCGTGTTGGCCACCAGGCCAACCTTCCCCGGCGGCCAGCCGCGTGGTAGAATCGCGCCAAGATGGACCGAAGCGTGCTCCTAAGCCACCTGCGCGATGCCCTTGCTCACCTGCACCAGAAGTCGCGGCTCCAGGACCACCCCCTGACGGCGCTGCTGGTGACGGAGGTGCCGGCTGCCAGCCGAGGCGCGGCTCTCAAACGCATGCTGCTCGACAGTATGCAGCAACTGCGCCCGGACCGCGCCGACGCCTACCACTCCCCGGCCTGGCGCCAGTACCGGACGCTCTTCCAGCACTACGTGGAGGGGCAGCGCTTCGAGGAGATCGCCGAGGAACAGGGCATCAGCAGCCGGCAGGCACGGCGCGACCATCTCCAGGCCATCGACGCGCTGGTCGACGTCCTCTGGGCAAAGCTCAACGACACCCGCGAGCTCCCCACGCCACGATCTCCTTCGCCACGATCCCTTTCCGAGCCGATCACCTCGGCGAACGACGATGCCTCTTCAATCGAGGGCGAGCTGCATCTCGTCGAGACGTCCACGCCCGAGGAGCCGACCAGGATCGAAGAGGTCCTCCAGGGGGTCCTGGAGGTAGTGGACAGGCTGGCCGAGGGGCTGGGGACCCGCATCGAGCTCGCCTTGCCCGAGACCTTGCCGCCGGTCGAGGCGAACCAGACCGCCCTCCGCCAGGCGTTGGTTGGCCTCGTCAGCTATGCCGTGGAGTCCAGCCCGGCCGGACGCATCACGTTGCTGGCGGCTCCCGAAGCGCGCGGCGCAAGCCTGCGCATCGTCGCGAGAGGCTGGGCGGGTCCATCTCCCACCACCTATGAAGAGAGCGCTCGGCTTGCCGTGATCCGGCGCCTGTTGGAGATCCAGGGCGGTGGGCTGGAGGTGCAGGCCGACGAGCCAGGTGGAGTCTCCTTTGCATTGAGCTTGCCTCGGCGAGAATCGCTCTCCGTCCTGGTCGTCGACGACAATCCGGACGTGCTCAGGCTGTTCCAGAGATACCTGGGCTCCGCCAGCTACCACCTGGTCCAGGCCACGACCGCTCAGGCTGCCCTCAAGCTGGCTCGTGAGAACCCACCCTGGGCGATCACCCTCGACCTGATGATGCCCGCCCACGACGGCTGGGAGCTCCTTCAGACGCTCCGGCGCGAGCCGGGGACTCGGGACATACCGGTCATCGTCTGCTCGGTGCTCCAGGAGCGGACCCTCGCGCTGACGCTTGGTGCATCCTTCTTCCTCCCCAAGCCGGTCACTCGGGCGGCGCTGGTCGCGGTGCTGGACCAGTGTCGTGTGGCACCTCGCGGAGGAGATCGAGATCCGTCCGCAGGCAGCGCAAGAACTCGCGGAGAGACAGGCCGTCCCGCCGGGTGATCGTGAACGCTTCGGCGACGATGGTCTCCGCGGCGACCCCGCGCGCGGTGACCACGACGACCGGCACGTCCCGCAGCGCTGGATCGACCCGCATCCGGCGGAGCACCTCGGCTCCGTCGATGTCCGGCATCATCAGGTCGAGAAGCACCGCATCCGGTCGCTCATCGCCGAGCAGCGCGAGCGCCTGCCGACCGCTTTGCGCTTCCCGGACGATGTACCGCCGGGACACCGAACGGACCATGCGGCTCAGGAGGCGCAGCATCTCCGTGTCGTCGTCCACCACCACCACGCTCCGGACCCCTTTGCCGAGTCGTCTCAGCGCGTCGCGGATCTGCTCGCGGCTCACCGGCTTCACCAGGTAGTCCGAGATGCCAAGGTCACGGGCCGCCACTCGACCGGTGCGGAACGAGCAGCCGACGACCGGTACGCCCGGGACCATCTCACTCACCTCCCGAAGATCGGGACCCTCTGGTGTGCTGGCGGGCGAGGCCACGATCACCGCCCGGACCCGCCCACCGGCTACTTGCTGCCGGACCTGCTCGATCCCCGTGACGGGCCCAGTGACGGGAAGCACCCGGTAGCCATCGAGGTAACGCGAGAGCAGCCGGGCCACGTCCCCGTCGCGGTCGACCACCAGGATGTCGCCGATACCACCGGTGGCGGCAGCCGGAGGGACCCAGCGGTCGCCCCGAGTGTGACCCGGTGACGCGATCACGCCCTCGCAGGTCGGCAGGGTGAAGGAGAAGATGCTGCCGTGGTCGGGCTGGCTCTCGACCCACATCGAGCCGCCGTGTAGCTCGACGAAGCGCTTGCTCACGGCCAGCCCGAGCCCGCTGCCGATCAGCCGGCGCTCGCCGTTCACGTGCACCCGCCGGTACTCCTCGAACACGGCCGAGAGGTTCTCGGGCGCGATCCCGACGCCCGTGTCCGACACCGCTACCAGCACGTCGTGGGCGTGCGCGCCCTCGATGCGAGCGCGCACCGTCACCCCACCCCGATCGGTGAAGCGGGCAGCGTTGCTCAGCAGGTTGATCAAGACCTGGCGGACGCGGTCGCGGTCGGCGTACACGGGGAGCAGGTCCCACGGCACCTCGGCCTCCAGCGTCAGGCCCTTGGCGGTGAAGAGCCCATTCACCACGGCGATCGCTTCGTCGACGACCCGAGCCAGATGCACCTGCTCCTTGTGCAGGCTCATCCGGTCCGCCTCGATCTGGCTCAGGTCCAACACGTCGTCTATCAGGCCGGAGAGGTGGCACGCGTTGCGGTAGATGACTTCGAGGTCGCCCCGGAAGGCATCGGGCAGCGCCTTGCCACGGGAGATGTGCGGCGAGGCGACCAGCATCTCGCTGAAGCCGATGATGAGGTTGAGCGGCGTACGTAACTCGTGGCTGACGGCCGCGGCGAACTCGGCCTTGAGACGGCGCGCCTCTTCCGCTGCCTCGCGTGCTCGCGCCAGGTCGACGTTAAGCTCCTCGAGCCGCTGGTAGGCGCTGTTCAGGCTCTTCACGACCCGGCTCAGTTCCCCCTGCCGGTCCCGTAGCTCCTCTGCCGTGTACACCGCGCGAACGTAGCTCTGCCGCGCCCAGTCGAGCGTGGTCTGGGCTGGCCGCGAGAGCAGCCAGCCCAGGATGCAGCCAACCCAGGTCAACAGCACCGCCCCGAAGGCAACCCCGGCTGGTAGGAAGTCAGCCATCAGGTGATTGGCCAGGATGGCGGCGCTGGCGGCCATCGCGGTGGCGAGACTGCTGCGCCAGCCGACGAGGATTCCCGCGACGATCACCACCGGCGCAAACCAGGAAGCCAGCAGGCTGTCCTGGAACACCGAGAGCGCCGCGGTGAGGATCGCCAGCAGAGAGAGAACGAAGACACGGGCCGCTAGCCTGACGGAGACCCGGAGCGTCCAGTAGGACAGGCCGCCGACGAGGACGAGCGCGCACATCAGGGCAAAGCGCAAGGGGTTGAACGAGTCGGTGACCAGCGCGGTGACGTAGTAGGTCAGAAAGGCCAGCGACGCCAGCACGCCGATGAGCAGTCGAAGCCCCTCCGCCCGCAGATCCTCCAGCCCGAAGGGGTCGCCGTCGCCCACAGCGTGCTCCGGATGATCAGCGCTCGTCATCCAGCCCTCAAGCCCCTCCAGCCCAGAATCCGCGTCTCTTCGCCTCGGAGAGCCAACGCTCCGGATCGGCGGCTACCCGAGTCAGCAGATCCCAGTAGTAGCGGTAGTTGTCGAACGGGACGTCTGGCGGCGTGAGGTGGTCGACCTGCGGCAGGTAGCCACCCTGGAGAAGCAGCCAGGGCACCTTGGACAGCACTTCGCGGTCGATCGCTTCTCGGCCGGCGATCAGCGCCCGCTTGTCGATATTGCCATACAGGATGAGATCCTGGCCATACTTCCGCCGCAGGGCGACCGCGTCTTCACCCGCGGCCACCTCCAGTGGCCGCAGCCCGTTGATCCCGCTTTCCAGCCAGAGGGGCACCAGCGCGCTGTTGTTGCCATCGGAATCCATGATGATCACCCGGACTCCGTGCTCGCGCAGCAGTTGGGTCACTTTCTGGTAACCGGGCAGCATGAACTCGCGGACCACTCGCGGCGAGCAGAGCGGACCGGCCTTGTACGACATATCTTCCCAGACGAAGGCGTGGTCAAACTGGATCGCGTCGAGCGCCGGGTGGACCCCCTCGCAGTAGAACCAGGCGAGGTAGTCGCACATCTCGCGGAAGAGAGACGGGTCGTCGTAGATGAGATACGACAGCGCTTCCAGCCCGAGCCAGTTGCGCGGGTTGCCGAAGAACGACCCCACCCAGATGCCCAGCGGGTAATCGCGCTCCCGAACGCTCTCGGCATAGCTCTCCCACCAGAGGGGGTAGCGACCGGGCGAGTGCGGATCGAGGCGGGGCTTGATCACCCGCTCCCAGTCGTCGCGGTTCTTCATCGGGTACTCGAGCCAGGTGGGCATGCCGGTCTCCGGAGCGTCGCTGAACTCGCGGATCAGCGCCCCCTGGGGATGACGGACGACTCGGGTGTTGCCCTCGATCCGGATCACCTCGCGATCGAACTCCGGATAGAGTGGATAGGCCGTAAAACGCACTCGACAGATGTCGAAGCGGTCGCTGGGGAGAAACTCATCCAGGTGGACGTCTCCCGGCAGCCCCTCGGAGCGCCACCTCTTGAGCGTCCTGGGCCAGGCCCAGTGCGGCAAGAGGAAGGCCCGATCCGGCTGGCCAAAGTTGACGGCGGCCAGAAACCGCTCGCGCTCATTCACGGCACACCTCTCAACTTCGTGTTCTTTGTGTCTTTGTGGTGCGCTCCGGCCCCCGAGGGGTGGAGGATCTCTTTCACGACTGCTTCCGCCGTGATGCCATAGCGGCTCTTGAGGTCCTGCTGGCTGCCCGACATCACGGCGAACACATCCTGGAGGCCGATGCGCTTGAGGGGTGTTCCGGCTCCGGCTTCCGCCAGCACCTCCGCCACCGCCCCGCCCAAGCCGCCGATCACCGTGTGCTCCTCGATGGTCACGATTACGGGTGTCTCCTCGGCCGCGCGCAGGATGGCCTCCCGATCGATCGGCTTGACCGTGTGCATCTCCAGGATCCGTGCGGCTATCCCCTGGCTCTCCAGCAAATCCCCGGCTCGCAGCGCGTCGGCCACCGTCGGTCCAACCCCAATGATCGTCGCCGCGTCGCCCTCGCGCAGCAGCACCGCCTTGCCGAGCTCGAACGAGCGTGCCTCCTCGGGCTGCTCGACCACCGCCGCGCCTCTGGCCAGGGAAATGTAGAACGGGCCCTCCCGGATGGCGGCGGCGCGCACGGCCTGCTCGGTCTCCCAGGCGTCGGCCGGCATCACCACGGTCATCGTCGGGATCAGGCGCATCAGGGCCATCTCCTCGATGGCGTGGTGGGTGCAGCCCCATCCACCGTAGACCACCCCGCCGCCGTAGGCGCCGATGACCTTGACGTTGCGCGCGCCGTAGCCAAGGTCCGTCCGAACCTGCTCGAAGCAGCGCATCGTGACGAATGGGTTCATCCCGATCGCAAACGGGATCTTCCCGCGCACTGCTAGCCCCGCGGCAATCCCGATGAGGTTCTGCTCGGCAATCCCGATCTCGATCGCCCGCTGGGGAAACTGTTCCGCCAGCGGCGCGATAAAGCCCCGGCAATCACAACTGACCGCACAGACCCGTGGGTCTGCGTCGGCCAGCTCCAACAGGACCCGGGCGAAGGGCTTGGCCATCGATCCTCCTCGCTACGCACCTAACTCGTGCAACGCGGCCCGCAGTTGCGCCTCGTCGAACCGGGCCATGTGGCGCGTCTCGATGAATGAGACCCCTTTGCCTTTGACGGTGTTGGCGATCACGACGGATGGTCGCCCCTGCTCGAACGGCACACTCTCTAGGGTGTCCACGATCGCGGCGACGTCGTGCCCATCGATGGTCAGGACGCTCCAGCCGAAGCTGGCCCACTTGTCCGCCAGGGGCTCCAGCCTCATCATCTCCTCGGTGGCTCCGGTCTGGTACCAGTTGCGGTCCACGATGGCGACGAGGTTGTCCAGCCGGTGGTGGGCCGCGGCCATCACCGCCTCCCAGTTGGAGCCCTCCTGTAGCTCGCCGTCGCCAAGGACGACAAAGACCCGGTTCGGCTCTCTGTCCATCTTGATCCCGAGGGCGCAGCCCACGCCGATGGAGAGCCCGTGCCCCAGCGAGCCAGTGGAGACGTCGATGCCGGGCGTGAGGCGCGCGCAGGCGTGCCCCGAGATCATGCTGTCGCGCTCAAGGTGCGTTGTCAAGGTCTCTTCCGGGAAGAAGCCGCGCATCGCCAGAGCGGCATCCAGGCTCGGAACGCAATGCCCCTTGCTCAAGATAAAGTAATCCCGGCCCGACCACTGGGGATTCCGGGGGTCAAGCGTCAAGATGCGAAAGTAGAGCACGGCGAGGATGTCCGCCATCGACAGGGCGCCACCGGTGTGGCAGTCGGACATCCCCGCCATCTTCACGACGAGGACGCGAATCCTGCGTGCCTTCTCCTCGAGCTCGGCGATCAACTCGTTCCGGTTCTGTTGTCCGGGCACTCCGCACATCGTGTTCTGCCTCCTCAGTAGGTATCAGAAAGTTTTTGATGGTTTTGGGGACACCCCAAACCCCGCCAGGAAGGGCCGCGGCCCTTCCTGGACCTACCCGGAGCCGTTAAGGGACTTTCCGCAACCCACTTACCACTGGCCGCCGGCTATGATAGCATCGGGACACCGGGTGAGCGACAGGGCGACGGGGCGACGGGGCGACGGGGCGTTCCATAGGAAGCGCGATCTTTCGCATCGCCGTTTCGCTCGCCGTTTCGCTCGCCGGAGGGGAAAGACATGCTGCGATTGGGCCTGATCGACTGCGACACCAGCCACGCGGTCGCCTTCACTCAGCGGCTCAACCACGTGGGGATCGCCGAGGAGCAGTGGGTTCACGGGGCACACGTCATCGCCGCGGTGCCGGGCACCTCCCTGATCTCGCCGGAGCGGATCCCGGGCCACGTCGAGAAGCTGCGCGAGCTCGGGGTCGAGATCGTCGACCGGCCCGAGCAACTGCTGGGCCGGGTAGACGCGGTGCTGGTGGAATCGCAGGACGGGAGCGTGCACCTGGAGCGCGCCCTGCCGTTGGTGGAGGCCGGGCTCCCGCTCTTCATCGACAAGCCATTCACCACCTCGACTGCCGATGCGCGGCGCCTGGTCGAGGCCGCCCGGGCGCGCGGCGTGCCGCTCACCTCGGCGTCGGCCCTGCGCTACGCGCTGGAGGTTCAAGAGGTGCTGCGCCGGAGCGAGGAGGTGGGAAGGATCCTCGGCGCGGACACCTACGGCCCCGCCACCCTGCACCCGCGCAACCCGGGCCTGTTCCACTATGGCGTGCACGCCGTCGAGATGCTCTACGCTCTCCTCGGCACCGGGTGCCAGAGCGTCCGCTGCGTCTGGGAGGAGGGCGCCGAGGTGGCTATCGGTCGCTGGGGCGACGGCCGGCTGGGCGTGGTCCGGGGCACGCGGCGTGGCGCCTACGCCTTCGGCTTCACGGCGTTCGGCGAGAAGCGAGTCGTGCCCGCCGCGATCGACAGCCGCTACTACTACCGCGAGCTCCTGCGGGTCGTCGTGGCGATGTTGGAGACCGGGCGCTGGCCGCTCTCGCCGGCCGAGCTGGTCGAACCGGTGGCGTTCCAGGAGGCCGCGCTCCACTCGACCGCGCGCGGCGGCGAAGAGGTCTCCCTGGAGGATGCCTAACACCTGTGGGGCGGCCCCCAGAGGCTGGTGCATTGTCGCCATCCCGGCGAGATCACTTCAGGCCGTGACGCCGGATCATCTCGCCCAGGCCATCGCGGCCGATGTCGCTTTGCTTTGGGCCGAGGATGGCAGCGAGAGTGCCGGCGGGGAGCGGGCTTCGCTTGTCTGGGATGATGGTGATTCGCAGGTGCCCGTCGGGACCCGGTTTCGAGAAGAAGACGCCGTGAGTGCGCCTTCCCCCCTCCACCCAGCCGTCGAGACGGAAAAGCCGGATGAGCTGTTTCCCTGTGATCGCCGGAAGACCGTTGGTCATCGGTGAGTCAGGCGCTCTTGCCCACCGCGACCCGGTGCGCGTGAATAAACTCCTCGCAGTCGACCGGGACCAGTTGGATGACCTCGGCAGGCGCCGCCTCACCGGTGTACAGCGTGATATTGTGCTTGCGGAAGAAGTGTTCCCGTTCCCCGGTCTGTTCGAGCGCATTCAGATGGAGCTCGACCAATTCGACCAGCTCGTCGTGGGTCTGCCTCAGCGTGCGCCCATAGGTGGCAGTGCCAAGCTCTCGGCATTCCCCAGTCCACCTGCGGCCTTCCTGGCGAAACATCAGCGTGAGAACCACGAAGCCTGCGGCCGGCATGCTCGAACCCCTTCCTCACCACGGATCTCTCTTGTAGGATACGCCGGCTGCCGATACCGGTCAACACCAGACCCGGTGCGGTAGCGTACGCCGGATTGTGGAAACTCCGGCGCATTGCCCCGGGAGGCCGCTCCGGGCGTCGTTCAGCGCGTGCGCTTCGCGTTTCCGCAATAGCCCGTACACTACCCCCGGTGCTCGCGTCGTCGACGGAACCAGCCGGCTGGCACCGAACTTGCCTCCATGTTCTTCGCCGGCCAGTCTTTCGCTGGTCTGGCGCGGCCGACGGGTGGGTTGCTCGTGGTGGTGGGGGACGCCGAGGTGCCAGACAGCGGACGCGAGCAGCAGCGCTGGTTGCTGGTCGCGCTGTTGCTCGCGCTGGCCTTGCCACTCGCTCCGTTGATCGCTCGCCCAGCGGGTGCCACGATGATGGCCGAGACCGGGACCGAGAGCTCCGCCGCGACCGCGCCGGCGGGCGGCCGAGACGGCCACGCTCCTGAGGGTACGGCCCTGACGGGCGGCGATGCCCCCGAGAAGGCCGCGAGTGGCCCGGGAAGTCGCGAGGCCCTCACGACCAGGGTACCGGGGGAGCGCATCGGCCGCGGCATCAGCGTGGCCGACCTCAGCCGACTTGACTATGTGCGGGAGTTGGGCCTCACCTACGTCA
Source organism: Chloroflexota bacterium (assembly GCA_016190465.1). Lineage (GTDB taxonomy): Bacteria > Chloroflexota > UBA6077 > FW602-bin22 > JACPQP01 > JACPQP01. The sequence continues at coordinate 1,604 of JACPQP010000494.1, read as the reverse complement.
AATTGTGGGTCTCCTGGGCCAGCTCCGAGCCCGTCCGGGGTATCTATAGCTGGCAGGTGGCGCCCCGGGCCAACGACGTCGACAACATCGCCAACGCGGTGGCCCGCCACCCGGAGCTGAAGCTGGTGCTCCGGGTCGACACCCCGCCCGCCTGGGCCGCGCCCGGCAGCGGCAATCGCCCGCCGAGCAACCCGGCGGACTTCGGCGACTTCATGGGCGCGCTGGCTCGGTACCTGGGCGGCCGGGTGGCGGCCTACGAGATCTGGAACGAGCCGAACCTCGGCGCGGAGTGGGGCGGCCAGCGGCCCGATCCGGCCGGCTACGCCGCGCTTCTGTGCGATGCCTACGCGAAGATCAAAGCCCAGGATCCGCGCGTCGCCGTCGTCAGCGCCGGCCTCGCCTCGACGAGGGGCGACGGCGGCGTCACCGCGATGGACGACCTGACCTACCTCCGGGAGATGTACGCCGCCGGTGCGCGGGGCTGCTTCGACGCGCTGGGCTCGCACCCGTATGGCTTCGATTCGCCTCCCGAGAGCCGCCATCCCAGCCGCACCACCGACTTTCAGCGGGCCGCCGATCAGCGACAGGCTATGGTCGAGAACGGCGACGCGGACAAGCCGGTCTGGGCAACCGAGCTGGGCTGGCTGCTCGATCCGGGGGCCTACGGCCACGCTGAGTATCTGAGCGACCCACTCTGGGCCGGCCGGCCGTGGCAGGTCGTCGAGCCGCGGACCCAGGCTGACTACCTGGTGCGCGCCTACCGATACGCCGACCAGCACTGGCCGTGGATGCGGGTAATGCTCGTGTTCAACCTGGATTTCAGCACCGTGTACTGGTACCCCCCCGCCGAGCACATGCGCTTCTTCGCGATCCTGAACGACGATGGCTCGCCGCGTCCGGCCTTCAAGGCGCTCCGAAGCCTGGCCTCGCCCGGGCCAGATCCGGCGGCGACGCCCCCAGGCTCTGCGCCGACGACACCGGCGACGCCTCTCTCGACCACCGCACCCACGGCGACCCCGACGGCAGCCGGGCTGGCAACATCCGCCACCATCCGTCCGTCGGCCCTGGCACCGTCGATCTCATCCACGTCGCCGGTCCCAGTCCCGGTCAGCGTGCCCACCTCGACCCAATCGATAGCGTCCACGTCCACGCCAGCGATCGCATCGATAGCCGCGTTGACCACGGCATCGACGATACCATCGACGACGTCGATATCGGCGATCTGCCAACAGCCGTGCGATGGCTCTGCCGCTGTCACCAGCGGCGGGCCCCGGTCAGTTGTCTTCGTACCCGCCATCGGAGATGGCCGAGAACAACCCCAACAAGCGACACCGGCACGACTGTCCGCGCGGACAGCAGCCCCGACGCCGACCTCGCTTCCCAACGGGGGGATGGGGCGGCGGGGGAACGAGGCGATCCCGCCGGCGGCGCGGTGGACCCACTGGACGATCCCGAGCACGCGCCAGTATTGATCCAACCGTGCATCCTCCCTGTCCCTCGCCCCCGACTGCCCGACCGGATTTGTTGCGGCGCGGGCCGCCCTGTGCTATGTTGTTGGCGACCCCCCACCCCGGGGGGAGGGGGGGCTGCCCTCAGGAGTGGGC
>JACPQP010000012.1 GCA_016190465.1 Chloroflexota bacterium | reverse complement strand
GCAGCGAGCCGATCGTCCGCGGGCGCCGCGGGTCGATGGACTCGGCCACCGGCTTGACGACGCCGGTCGGCAGCGCCATCTTCTGCTCCCAGTGGCGCTCGGCGGAGACGGACACGAGGAACTCATCCCGGGTTCCGCTGCCGAGTGGCGTCGCGAAGTACGGGTGCAGCCCCAGGCCCATCGGCATGGCTCCGGGACCGGTGTTCTCCGCCGCCAGCTCCAGCGTCAATGCGCTTGCCCTCAGGCGCACGCCCACGGTGAGCCGGAAGGGGAATGGCCACTCCCGCAGGATGTCGGGATGCGTGTCGGTGTCGATCCGAGAGCACAGCGCGGCGCCGTCGTCGGCCGTCGCCTCGACGACCGTCCAGGCGCGGTGGAAGGCGACGCCGTGGAGCGCGTTGCCCTGCCCGTCGGACGACACCAGCTCGACCTCACGCCCGGCGAACGAGAACCGGGCGCCGCGGACCCGGCCGGGGAATGGGAACATCACGGGTACGCCGTACCAGAGGGGCTGCTCGCGGAGGGTGGCGAGCGACGGCGGGGGCATCAGGATGTCGCGGACGGTGGCGCCGACCGTCGTCCGGAAGCTCACGACGTTGTTGCCGAGGTCCGGCACCACCCGCGCCGCCGAGCCGGTCGCGGGCTCGCGCAGGACAAAGGACGTCAGGCCGTCGAACGGTTCCCGGGTGATCTCGTAACGTGAGCCAGACTGCATCTATTCTCCTCCTCCCCCGAGTGATCACTCAATGGCGCATCCCAGATCGCAAAAGCCACGGCATATCCACCAGGTAGGTATTATACCACCCGGGCAAACCCGGCCGGCCAACACCGGCGGCGCTTTACACGAGCGGCTGGGGAATGTATGCTTGCCTGTGAAGAGATCGAGGCGCGAGCGCCGCGGCGGTGCTCGCGCTGGAAGCGCGGCCGTCATCATCCAACCAACCGGGAGGCGCAGGAGCGATGAGAAAGACCCGTGCGCTGGACGCGTTCAACCTGCGGCCCACCGATCGCATCCCCCACTGGGAGCACTTCTCCAACCCGGCCTTCGAGGAGGCGGCGACGGGGATCGACCCCTGGCGGCATCCCCAGCGGGCCCGGCGGCGTATGCTCGAGCTTCTGCCGATGGACATCGGGTCGGTCCCGGCGGCCGACGAGCCCATCGAGCGCCCACCCGAAGGGAAGCTCACCTTCGTGGACGCCGAGGGACGCCAATCCGCTCGCTGGGGGACGGGGAGTAGCTGGCACTGGGACTGGGGGCGGCGCTTCACCACCCTGGACGACGTGGTCGCCTATGATCCCCTGGCCGACATGGATCAGAGCCAGGCGGATGTCGTCGCCAACCTGGACTACCGCCTGAGCGTGGACGAGCTTGCCGCACAGTACCGGTCACGCCTGGACAGTTCCCGGGCCGCGACGGGCGACCTGGCGCTGCCGACCCTGGGGTACTACAACACGCTCTTCATGTGGCCGCTCCTCACGTTCGGTTGGGAGCTGTTCCTGGAGGTGGGCGCGGCCCACCGGGCCGAGATGAAACGCCTCTTCGCCGGGTTCGCCGAGCGCTCTCGCCTCGTCTTCCAGGCCCTCGCGAGGACGGACGCCGAGGTGATCACCAGCCACGACGACATCTGTTTCCAGGCCGGACCGACCTTCAGCCCGAAGTGGCTTCGGGAGTTCGTCTACCCCTACTACGAGGAGTTCTGGAGCTACCCCCGGGCCGCCGGGCAGAAGGTCATCTTCATCTGCGATGGGAACGTCACTCGGGTGGCCGACGACGTCTTTGCCTGCGGCGCGGCCGGCATCTGCTCGGAACCCTACACGGACTGGCGGGCGATCGCCCGGAACCATCCGGATAGGATCCTGGCGGGGGATGGCGACAACCGGGTGCTCCTCACCGAGGACCGGGAGGCCATCTTCGCGATGGTCCGGGAGATGGCCGACTTCGGGCGCAACCTGCCCGGTTACTTCTTCTGCTGCGGGAACCATCTGCCCTGGACCCTCTCGGCCTCCAGCATCCAGGATTACTTCGACGCCTCCCAGGAGTATGGGGGACGCTAATCACGCTTCTTCCCCGGCCTTGTCCGGGCTCCTCACCCCGTCGGCGGCATCTTCGCGGCGGACTACCTCCCGGGACCTGCCGCTGGCGCCCGGCGCGACGACGCCTTCCTGCTCCAGCCGCTCGATCAGGCGCGCCGCCCGGGCGTGGCCGATCCGCAGCCGTCGCTGAAGCAGCGACGCCGAGACGCGAGAGTGCTCGCCCGCCAGCTCGGCCGCCTGGGCGTAGAGCTCGTCGTCCTCGTCGTCGTCGGCCGTGCTATGGGACGAGACGTTGACCAGATCCGCGACGTAAGTCGTCGGACCCTGCGACTTCCAGGAGTCGACCACCGCCTCGATCTCGTCATCGGAGACCCAGACACCCTGAAGCCGAACCGGCTTGGCCGCATCGGTCGGCATGTAGAGCATGTCGCCCCGACCGAGCAGCTTCTCGGCGCCTGGCATGTCCAGGATCGTCCGCGAGTCGATCTGGCTGGTCACGGCGAAGCTGATGCGGGTCGGGAAGTTCGCCTTGATCAGGCCGGTGATGACGTCCACTGACGGCCGCTGGGTAGCGACGACGAGGTGGATCCCGGTGGCGCGGGCGAGCTGAGCCAGCCGGCAGAGCAGTCGCTCGACGTCGTCGGCCGCCACCATCATCAGGTCGGCCAGCTCGTCGATGATGATGACGACATAGGGCAGTGCCTCGCGGTCGTCCTGACTCGCCGCCAGCTTGTTGTACCCGTCGATGTTGCGGACGCTGGCCGCCTCGAACCGCTTGTAGCGCTCCTCCATCTCGTGGACGGCCCACTTGAGCACGCCGACGACCTTGTCGACGTCGACGACGACCGGCCGCAGCAGGTGGGGCACGTCGTTGTACATGCTCATCTCGACGCGTTTGGGGTCGATCAGGAGCATCCGCAGCTCCTCGGGCGTGGTGTGGAGCAGCAGGCAGGCGATGATGGCGTTGATGCAGGCTGACTTGCCCGAGCCGGTCGCGCCGGCGATCAACAGGTGGGGCATCCGGGCCAGATCGGCGACGATGGCCTGGCCCGAGACGTCCTCGCCGAGCGCCAGGGGGAGCCGGGCCTTTGTCAGCAGCTTCTGAAATGCCGTCGTCTCCAGGATCTGCCGAAGCGTGACGACCGTGGTCGTCGCGTTGGGCACCTCAACGCCGACGACGTGGCGGCCCGGCACCGGCGCCTCGATCCGGATGCTCGGCGCCGCCAGCGCCAGCGACAGGTCGTTGGCGAGCGAGGTGATCTCGCTGACCTTGACCTTCTCGCGCCGGATGACCACGCCGTTCCGGTCGCGTTTCTCCCGGAAGCCCGGCTCGACGCCGAACTGGGTCACCGTCGGTCCGGGGTTCACTTCGACGACGCGGGCCGGGACATCGAAATCCGTCAGCGTCTGCTCGATCTGCTTCACCCTGCGGCTCACGTCGCTCTGGCTCGGCTCGCCGACACCTCCAAGCTCGAGCAGCGACAGGGGGGGAAGCGTCCACCCCGCGAAAGGCACGCCGGCCGGCGAATGCGCCTCCGATCCGGCGGCGGCCGCTTCGACCGGCCGGCTATCCGACGGTAAGGTCGTCGCGGTTGGCGCGCCATTTCCCGATGCTCGGCGGGAGCGTGGCGCCGGAGGAGGTTCGACTGCCTCGACCATCGCGACCTCGGCCGAGCGGCGGCGGATGCGAAACCGGGGAAACAGGCGCTCCTGAGCGATGCCCCGCCAGCGTGCCGCGAGGTCCAGCGCCATCCGCCCCAGACGGGCGGGTGGGAGCGCCAGGATCAGCGCGACCGCCACGAGCCAGGCGACTACCATCAGCACCAGCGCCCCGGCGTCGCCGATGGCCCCGACAAGCGCCCGGCGGATCGCCCAACCGACCAGCCCGCCGGCCAACTGCCCCGGCTCGCCTTGCGGGCCCCGGGCGATCCACTGTAAGACAGTCTCGAAGAGAGCGAAGAGGGCGAGCCAGCCGCCGATGGCGGAGAGGCGTGGCGCTGGCACGGCCGCGATCCGGGCACGCCACAGGGCGATGCCCACCCCTCCGAAGAGCAGTGGCGCCACGTAGGCGCCCTGGCCGAACAGCAGGCGCAGGACGCTGCTCCACGCCGTGCCGATCAGGCCAGCCGGCGAGATGAGCGCGAGCACACTCAGTCCGGAACCCACCAGCGCGACCGTACCCAGCACCTCATTTCGCGCCAGCAGGCCGACCACCGGTCGCAGGGACCGGCCCCACGGCTCAGCGGGCCGACGCGCCTTCACCCCCATTTACCCCACCTTACCTCCGGCCCCGACGGGCGATGCCGCGTGCCTGCCCGTCCTCTCTCCCGATACGGCGACGGGGGCTTTCACCACGAAGGCACAAAGAGCACCAAGAACCTTCGTGTCCTTCGTGTCTTCGTGGTGAACCCCGTAGCCCCGCGCTCACACCTCGGTGACCACCGGCAGGATGAGCGGATGGTTGCGCGTCTGGCGGTACACGTAATCCCCGACCGAATCCTTGATCTTGTGGCTCAGAAAGGCGTGGTCGATCTCGGTCGCGTGGTTGACCACGGCCTCGCGGACGCGCAGCCTGGCCGACTCGATGAGGTCGCCGTTGTTCCCGGGGGTGAGCGACAACCCGCGCGTCACGATATCCGGGCCAGCCAGGAGCTCGCCGGTCGAGCGGTCCATCGTGACCACCACGATCATGACCCCATCGCGGGAGAGATGCTGACGGTCGCGGAGCACCACGTCGAGTGTCCCCCCGACGCTGAACCCGTCGACGAGCACCTGTCCCGACACCACGCGTTCGACGCGCTGGATCGCATCGGCGTCGACCGCGACGACGTCGCCGATTTCCAGCAGCGCAATGTGCTCGGGCCGAAGGCCGGCCTCGATCGCCATCTTGCGGTAAAGCACCAGGTGCCGGTACTCGCCGTGGATCGGGATGCAGTACCGCGGCCGCAGCAGGTCCAGCATCAGCTTGAGATCGTCGCGGCTGCCATGGCCCGACACGTGCACCGTGGCCAGCGCCTCGTAGACGACGTCGGCGCCAAGCCGGAGCAGGTTGTCGATCGTCCGGGCAACCGATTCCTCGTTGCCGGGGATCGGCGCTGCCGAAAAGATCACGGTGTCGCCCGGCGTGATGCGGATCTGGCGGTGGTCGCCATTGGCGATCCGGCTGAGGGCCGCGGCCGGCTCACCCTGGCTGCCGGTCGTGAGCAGCATTATCTGGTTGGGTGGGAGCCGTCGCATCTCTTCAAGGCGAACGATCGTCGAGTCCGGAGGTCGCAGGATGCCAAGCTCGGTCGCCACGGTGGTATTCTGTGCCATGCTCCGGCCGACGAGCGCGACCTTGCGGCCATAGCGACCCGCGACGTCGAGCGCCTGTTGAATCCGGGAGATGTTCGAGGCGAAGGAGGTGATGATGACGCGGCCAGTGAGGTCGCGGATGATCTCGTCGAAGGTCGTCCCGACGAGCTGCTCGGATGGGGTGAAGCCCGGATGCTCGATCCGGGTGCAATCCGAGAGCAGCGCGAGCACGCCCCGGTCCCCAATCGCGCGGATCAAGCGAATATCGGGCGGCGGCCCGTAGACCGGAGTCGGATCGAACTTGAAGTCTCCGGTGTGCACGACGGTGCCGACCGGCGTGTGGATAGCGTACCCAACCGCGTCCGGGATGCTGTGGGTGACGCGGAACGGCTGAACCAGGAAGCTGCCGAGGGTGTACACCTGATCCGGCTCGACGACATGGAGGTCGCTCTGCTCGAGCAGGCGATGCTCGCGGAGCTTCGCGGTGATGAACCCATGGGCAAGTCGTGGCGCGTAGATGGGCACGTCCAGATGGGGCAGGATGTAGGGGAGCGCCCCGATGTGGTCCTCGTGGCCGTGGGTGATGAGGATGGCGCGTACCTGGTCGCGCCGCTCTCGCAAGTAGGTGACGTCCGGGATCACCAGATCGATCCCAAACATCTCCGCATCGGGGAACTTCAGACCGGCGTCGACGACCAGGAGATCGTCCCCATACTCGACGACGATGCAATTCTTCCCGATCTCGCCGACGCCTCCCAGGGGAATGATTCGGATGACGTCTGCCAACAAAAAAGGCTCGACCTCCCTTTTGGATCAACGTACCTGGATAAACTGGATCAACGCATCTGCGCGCCGCTCATCCGGTCAGAAAAGCGTCAGTTGCACGGCGTCGGTCGGGGGCGGATCGCCCGGCGGGGACGTGGCGCGATCCTCGCGCCGGCTGTCCTCGGCGAGGATCGCGGGTAGTTTCTGAATGTCGGCCAGGATCGTCTGCCGCAGCGCTGGCTGGTGGAGCGCCGCGGCCGGATGGTACATCGGGAACACAATCCGTCCATCCTGTCGACGGGGAACCCCGTGGATCTTGCTGATCGACTCACCCGGAAAGAACTTCGCCATCGAGTAGCGGCCGAGGGTGACGATCACTCGCGGGTTGATGACCGCGATCTGCCGCTCCAGGAAGGGATCGCACGCGGCGATCTCCGCGGGGAGGGGGTCGCGGTTGTTGGGTGGGCGGCACTTAACGACGTTGGCGATGAAGACGTCCTGGCGCTTCAAGCCGATCGACGCCAGCAGCTCCTCGAGGAACTGCCCGGCCGGGCCGACGAACGGTCGGCCCTGCTGATTCTCGTGCCAGCCCGGCGCCTCGCCGATGAACATGATCCGGGCGTTGTCCGGCCCCTCGCCGTGGACGGACATCACGCGCCCCCAGGCCAGCGAGCACTGCGTGCAAGCCGCGATCTCCGCCCTCAACTCATC
>JACPQP010000482.1 GCA_016190465.1 Chloroflexota bacterium | reverse complement strand
GTTCACCTGCGTCCCGGGAAGGTCCAGGAAGGGCGGAGCCCGTCCTGGCGGGGTTTGGGGAGTCCCCAAAACCATCAAAAACTTTCTCTTACCTACTTCAATCCGACGCCCGCCGCTGGCCCACCACGTGAGGGGTTGGGCCTCGGCCTGAACATCACCAGGGGACTCGTCGAGGCGCACGGCGGTCGCATCCGGGTCCAGAGTGAGGTCGGGAGGGGCAGCACCTTCAGCTTCAGCTTGCCGCTCACCCTTTGAGGCATCCGGCAGGCAAGCCATCGACGAAGTAGGTCTCGGAAAGTTCACCTGCGTCCCGGGAAGGTCCAGGAAGGGCGGAGCCCGTCCTGGCGGGGCTTGGGGTGTCCCCAAAACCATCAAAAACTTTCTGATACCTACTGAGTTGCCGCCGGAAGAACAGCGCGTTGTGCAAGATGTATAATAGGGACGAGCAGTCTTGATGGACTGGTCGTGGGTCGGATGGCCGCTCGGGTGTCGTGCGAATGGCTCTGAATGCCTCTTCCCTTCGCTGGCTGATCGGCGTCGCCGTTGGCCTGGCCGCGCTTCACGGCGCGCTGGCTGTCGTCTGGGGGCCGGGACCGGTCATCGCGGTCTTCCCCTGGTACGTGCCGATGATGCACAGCTACCTGGCGCTGGCCGCCCTCAGCATCGCGTTCCTCAGCTTCGGGCGCTATCGGGCGCTGGGCGAACCGGCGCCCTTCTGGGTCGGCGTGGCCTTCAGCACATTCGCCGTCCTGGCCGTGTTCTACGTGCTTTCCTGGCCCGGCCTGCTGCCGGACGAGCAGGGTCTCATCGCCCAGCTTCCCAACACGGCGGCCTGGTTGTGGTTTCTCAAGTTCAGCGCGCTCGCCCTGTGTCTCCTGACAGCGGCATTCGCCCGGTGGCCCCGCGCGGGAACGTCCGCCGAGCGCTGGTGGTTCTGGCTGAACGTCGGGGCGATGACCACTGGCGCCACGATCGCCAGTCTGTCACTGGCTTTCGAGCGATTCCTCCCCCTGCTCGTCGTCGATGGGCGCTGGACCCTTCATACGGTTGGCTGGCTGGGCGCCCTGGTGTTGGCGTTTGCCGCCGGCGCGGTTCTCTTGGCTCGCCGGCAGCGGCAAACCGGTGACGTGCTCCTCGGCTATGTGGCGCTGGCTGCGCTGGTGTTCGCCTTTGCGATCCTCACGGCCCTCATCGGCGGCAAGCGCTACGATCTCTGGTGGTACGGGCAGCGCTTCCTCTGGGTCGGTGGGTTCTCGGTCATCCTGTTCGGCCTCCTCGCCGAGTACGTGGGGTTGTACGAGCGCGAACGTGAGAAGGCCAACCAGTTGGCCGCGCTCCAGCAGGTGACCGACCCCGCGCTGGCCCGGGAGGGCCTGGAATCGTTGCTCCAGACCCTCCTCGAGCGAATGGTGGCGATTATGGCCGCCAACGTTGGAGCCATCCTGCTCCTCGACCGGATGAGCCAGGAACTGGTCCTTCGGAAGGGGGTCGGGATCTCCGAGGACCAGGTGGCCCGCTTCCGCGTGAGGGTGGGAGAGAGCTTCGCCGGTCAGGTGGCCGCTCGAAATGCCGTCTTCCGGGTGCGCGACGCGCTGGCCGACTCGGCCATCTGGCGCCCTCGCCTCAAGGCCGGCCAGAGCCGCGCGCTCCTCGGGGCGCCGATGCGCATCGGCGAGGAGGTCATCGGAGTGGTCCAGCTCGAGTTCCCGGTGGCCCGAGAGTTCACCTCGCAGGAGGAAAGGCTGATCGAGGTGGCCGCCGAGCGAGCCGCGCTTGCCGTCGAGCAGGCGCGGCGTCTGGAGGAGGTCCTGAAACAGGAGCGGCTGCGAGACGAGTTCATCTCGGCCGCCGCCCACGAGCTGAAGACCCCCGTCACCACGATCAAGGGCTATGTGCAGTTGATGCGCAGGTGGGCACCCGAGGGGCACGAGCCACGCGAGCTCGAGGCCTTTGCGGTGATCAACGCCCAATGCGACCGGTTGAGCCGTCGGGTGGAGGAGATGCTGGAGGCCGTCCGGTACCAGGCTGCCCCGCCAGAGCTGCGTCGAGTCCGCTTCGATCTGGGCGAGCTCGCGGCTCAGGTGGCGCAGCGGCTCCAGGTCACCACCTCGCTGCACCGACTGGTTGTCCGGCATGGGGCGCCGGTGCCGGTAGCGGCCGACCGCGAGCGCATCGAGGAGGTGCTTGCCAGTCTGCTGGACAACGCCATCAAGTTCTCGCCCCACGGTGGCGAAGTCGAGGTACGGGTACGGGCGCAGGAGGAGAACGCGATCGTCGCGGTGCGAGACCACGGCGTCGGCATCCCCAGGGAACGGCAACCGCACATCTTCGAGCCTTTCTACGAGGCCTCACCTGCCGGTACCCCCGGCTACCGAAGCGTGGTCTCCTTGAGCCTTTACCTCAGCAAGGTCCAGATCGAACTCCACCAGGGGCGCATCTGGTTCGAGAGCGAGGAGGGCCAGGGATCAACCTTCTCCTTCCGTTTGCCACTGGCAGCAGGGGAGCGCGATGACGGGAAAGCGTGAGGCGGTGCTGGCGGTTGACGACGACATCGACCTGCTGGGGATGGTGGAGCTGGTCCTGGAAGATGAAGGCCATCGGGTGGTCACGGCCCGAGACGGGCGGGAGGCCCTGGAGGCGGTGGCGCAAGAGATGCCGCGGGTGATCCTCCTGGACATGAAGATGCCGGGCATGAACGGCTGGGAGTTCGCCCGGGAGTTCCGCGCGCGGTACGACCGTCGCGCGCCGATCGTGGTACTGACCGCGGCCGAGAACGCGAGGGAGCGGGCGGCGGAGATCGAGGCCGATGGCTACCTGGGCAAGCCCTTCGAGATCGACGACCTTCTCCGCACCGTCGAGCGCTATGCGAGCGGCGGGAGCTGACGGTCTACTGGCGTCGTCGGAGCTGTGGCAAGTGGTTGTCAAAACGTTCCACCAGGTCAGCATTCACCGGCGGCTGACCCTCGCGGCAGCATGGTGGTTTCGTCCGTTTCCCCGTTGGGGCCAGACGGCATACTTCACGGCGTTCGCCGATGCACGTAGTGTTTTGCGGTGCCTCGTCGCATCTCATCGATAGAGCGTTGTAGCCCCACGTCCTCCAATAGCAACGCGTCTTCGATGCGCGCCAGGAGATATCGACGTAGGTCTGGATCCTGCCCCATCGCCCGCAACTCTTCCAGAATGCGCTTGACCCTGAATGCGCTGTCCAGGCGCACCGCGACCGGTTTCGCCCCCGTGTCTTCGAGCGCGCCCTGCGCGATCAACTTGCGGACCGTCGGCTCCGACACTCCCAGGATCTTCGCCACGACCGATACGGGGACGGCCGGTGCGTGCCGGAACGCCACCTCGCACGCCCGGTCAAGCGCCTCATTCGCGCGGGGAGTATCCCCGCGTGCAAGTGCTTCCTTGGCAGCGAGCACCTCTTCCACCTCTGCTACCGCGAATTCGATAGTCCGCTCACGCTCTCTTGTCGTCATCGCCATCCCTCCCGAATCGTCTCATCATCATACCCGCTTGTTTCGGAAATGCCAACAGTTTCCGCAACGATCACCGCCGAGCTGTGCGTGTGGACGCTGACGGAGGGCTGGGTTCTTGGCCACGGCTCAGGGGTGGTGATCGGCTATCTCTGGCGCCGACGGGCCCAAAGAAAATGCCCGCAACCGCGGGGTCAGGAGTGCTCCTGACCGCTGTATGCGAGCATTGTTGTCGAGAGAGTGCCGAGGGCCAGACTTGAACTGGCGACACCCACATTTTCAGTGTGGTGCTCTACCAACTGAGCTACCTCGGCGCGGGCAGCAGGCGACGATCCGGGCACTGCGTCGCTGTCGTCGGTCGGACCGTCGTCAACGCTGGCATTATACCATCCATCGCCGACGATCGCAAACCGTGGTTGAGGGAAGGTGGCCAACCAATCGGGTAAAGGGCGCGGGCGACCACCAGTGCGGGGCGAACACCAGGTTCGCCCTGACCGGCGGGCGGGCGTAGGGGCAAATCCGGTGTTCGCTCTCTCCCCGGAGTACTGCGACCGGGCCCGACTATGGCTTGACCGCGAGCGCCTCGTAGAAGACCGGGAAGGTGCCCAGCAGCCCGAGGGCCAGCAGGATCAGGGTCGCGGTGTAGACTTTCTCGAAGCGAATGCCCTGGCCCCGCCAGAGGATCGCCAGGATCAGCCAGGACACCAGGTAGGCGATGACGGCGACACCGGTCTTGCCGGAGAGTGGGCCGACCGGTGCGCTCCAGGTGAGCGCGGTCTTCAGCGCCGGTATCGCCTCAGCCCCCGCCGTTAGCAGACCAAGGACGAATGATCCGATTCCCGCCGCCAGGATCGCGGCGGCCGCCGGTCCGTTGGGCTTCAGCGCGGCGATCCTGGTCGCCTCGCGGTGGGGAGTCTCGCTCATCGGATGCTCCTCTCAATTCACGCTTATCCACCCCCACCCCCAACGGCGCTTCCCCCTCTCCCCTTGTGGGAGAGGGGGGCAGGGGGGTGAGGGGTTCTCACCCGCTTTCTCAGAGAATCGGGGCCACCTTGTTGATGAATGCGCCGAACAGCCCGGCCACACCGGCGGCGGCAAAGGCCACGACGAACAGGACCATCAGCGCCCGGCGAATCGTCGGCTCATCGGCCAGACGTGGGCCGTAGTAGACCACCACGTACGCGACCGCGGTCGCCAGGATCGGCGCCAGCCAGGCGACGTGCTCCTTCCACTCCATCCCGAAGGTGTGCCACAACGCCTTGTTCGGATCGGCCAGCAGCAGTGACCGTGGGCTCCGGGGATCCGCCGCCCGATACCAGGGGTAGACGATCCAGGTCCCCGTGATGACCGTGAGCCAGGCGACCACGGCCATCACCGTGGTCCCGATCTCCAGACGCGGGATGCGCTCCCGCAGCCCCCCCACCGTGACCCACTCCGGCCGCAAACTGTACAGGCCGGCCAGCCCCCCCGCGAAGGCCAACAGGAAAAGAGCGCCGAGCACCATGCCGTGAATGACAGTCCAGAGCTCGCGTGCTGATAGGTACATGGGTCCTCCTTTCACCACCCTCCGGGTAAGTAGGTCTCGGAAAGTTCACCGCGTCTCGGGAAGGTCCAGGAAGGGCGGAGCCGTTCCTGGCGGGGTTTGGGGTGTCCCCAAAACCATCAAAAACTTTCTGATACCTACTTACCCTGCGGTCACGGGAAGCAGACGGTCCAGGAGG
>JACPQP010000481.1 GCA_016190465.1 Chloroflexota bacterium | reverse complement strand
TGCGCGGGCTACGGAAGTCGGCGCAGGCCGACTTCGTAACGGTAGCCCGCGACTTTAGTCGCCGGGCACCTCCCCCCGCCGGGATACCTACCCTTGTGAACCCTCTCCCAGTGGGAGAGGGGACGGGGGTGAGGGCCCCCGCAGGGCGAGGAATCTCGGCCACGGTGCACCAGGGCCGCGGCCGAGATTCCTCGCTGCGGCTCGGCATGACCGCTGCAGGAGTGCCGCTGGACGAATAGGGTCAGTACCGGATGATCGGGTGCAGCTCGACCATCACCTCCAGGACGGCCGGCCGGCCCTCCGCGGTGGCGGCGATCGCCCGGCGCAGCGCGGGGCCCAGCGCGTCTGGATCGACCACGCGCTCGGCGTGGGCGCCCAGCTCACGGGCCACGCCCGCCATGTTCCCACCGAGGGAGAGGGCCTGGTGCAGCGGCGGATCGTCGCGACCCGCCAACTCGATGCCCAGGCTGCTGTTGTTGAGGACGATGCAGAGGATGGGGATCTGATAGCGCACGGCCGTCTCGATGTCCATCCCCGTCATTCCGAACGCACCGTCGCCCATCAAGTTGACCACCAGGCAGTCTGGCCGGGCCAGCTTCGCTCCCAGCGCGGCCCCCAGCGAGTAGCCCATCTCGCTCTGCCCGCCCATGCCGATGAAGGTGCGTGGCGCGATCGCCTCGTAGGGGTGCGCCACCTGCCAGCGCGAGAGCCCGGCGTCGTGCAGCACCACCGTGCGCTCCCGGTCGACCGTTCGCATCACTTCCCCCACGACCCGGTAGGGGTCGATCGGCACCTCCAGTGAGGCCGTGTGTGGCGTGAGCTCGGCGAGCCAGGCCTCCTTTCGGCGACGGATGTCGGCCATGCGCTCGACGTCCGGCTCGCGCTTCGTGCCTCCGAGCGCGCTCAGGAGGTCCGTGACCACCAGCCTGGCGTCGCCGCCCAGAACGATGTCGGGCTGGCGGAACTGGTGGCTGGCCATCGCGTCGATCTCGACGTGGATGAGCTTGACGCCGGGCGGGATCGGTCCCTGGCTGTGGTTGGCCATGAAACTACAGCCCACGCCGAGAACTACGTCGGCCTTCTGGGCGTAGTGCAGCGCCTGAGGGGTCGACATCGCGCTGCGGGGATAGCCGCCCTCACCCAGCGACAGCGGGTGGTTCTCCGGAAAGGCGCTCTTGCCGTTGAGCGTCGTGGCCACCGGCGCCGAGAGCGCCTCGGCCAGCGCCCGAAGCTCGTCCCAGGCCTCGGACTGGAGCACCCCGGCCCCGGCCAGGATGTAGGGGCTTCGGGCGGTCGCCAGCAACTCCGCCGCCTGTTGGACGTCGGTGGGGTCGGCGGTCGTTCGGATCCGCTTGACCGGCCGGTAGGCCGGGGCATCGGCGGGCACCTCGAGGTCCTGGATGTCCAGAGGGATCTCGACGGCGACCGGCCCGGGCTTGCCGTTGCGCAGGGCCGCGAAGGCCAGCCGGAAGAGCTCGGTCACCCGGCCCGGGTGGTTGAGGACCACCGCCCACTTGGTGATCTCGCGGAAGGGCTCGACGGTCGGGTATTCGAGCAAACTCTTGACGCCGAGCTTGGCGGTTGGCACCTGGCCCTTCAGGAGAAGCACGGGGACGTTGTCGGCGAAGGACTGGGCGATGCCGGCGAAGGCGTGGGCCGAACCGGGCCCGCCGCAGACCAACCCGACTCCGGACTGCCCCGAGGCGCGCGTGTAGCCGTCGGCCATGTCAAGCCCGACCCGCTCGTGCCTCGGCACGAGCAGCCGGATGCCCTGTGGGTCGCGCAGGAGGGTCCGGTGGAGGTGTTGGTTCCCGTTCCCAGTGATGACCGTGACGAACTTCGTGCTCTCGGCCGCCAGCACGTCGACGATGGCCTGCGAGACTTTCATAGCTCAATCCCCCTTGCACTGTGGTTGCTGCTACCCGGTCAAGCGGTGTATCCGACACAGCCGATGTCCCCTGGCGACTGATGAAGTAATCGACATAACACTGGGCGACTCATCAGGCTGCGGCGATGGGATAGTTGCCGTACTCCTCCACAAGCTTGGTGATCCGTTCGACCCGCTCGATCTTCGTCCGGGGCATCGCGTTGTCGGAGATGCCCAGGATGAAGGCGTCGCCGGGGGCGATCGTCCGGAAAACCTCGCGCACGTAGCCCTCGAACTCCTCATCCGGCGTGGTCTCTTCGAGGATGACCGAGGGGATGCCGCCCCAGATGATGACATCGTTCCCCCAGGCCTGGCGAGCCTCGGCCAGGGTGACGGTGACCATCGGCGCGGTGGCGAAGCACTCGCCCATATCGAATCCCGATTCCTTCAGCAGACCCAGGATCAGCTTCGCGTCGTCGTCGGCGTGGTAGGAGAGCTTCTGGCCGCGCGCGTGGAGCAGCTTCGTGAGCTCCACGTAGTACGGCTTGATGTACTGCTCGAAGAGGGGTGGCGAGGTCATCTGGGAGTCCAGGTGCACGCCGTGGTTGAAGAGGACCGCCGGGGAGTCCGCGAGGACCGGCCAGAGCCGCTCGCGCTCGCACTGCGTCATCACGGTCAGCAGGTGCTCGACCTGCGGCCTGTAATCCGCCAGGTGATAGAACGCCTGGTTGTATCCGACCAGCACGTGGCAGAAGCGGTGGAACGGAACGTCCCCGGCCCCAACCATCGGCAGGCCATCATCGCCGAGCTGGCGATCGAAGGCCCGGTAAGCTTCGTAACACGGGTCGTAGTAGGTGTGCTCGGCGATGTACTCCCAGACCGGGTAGTCGGCCACACTCTTGATCGGGTGCTCGATGAGCAGCCCCGCGTCGACGTAACCATCCAGTTGGGAGGTCCGGACCCGCAGCTCGGAGACGGTGCCAACGGGAGTGACGTACTTGGTGAGGGCCTGGCCGTCTTTCTCTCGGGTGACGACCTCGAACCCCTCCCGTCGGAGGTTGAAGACCCGGCCTCCCCGGCCGTGGTTACCGACCCCGAGCGCCCGCTCGACCTGCCGGAGGCTGAGTCCCTGGAAGCGGGCGGGCATGTTGCCCTCGGCAAGCCGCGCGTTGTACCAGAGCTGGAGCCGGGGTATCCAGGGTATCCGGTCCGGACTCCGGCCCGCCAGAATAGCCAGGAGACGCTCGCGATTGGTCACGGCGGTCCCTCCTCGGTGATCTGCAATCCGGTCGTGCTCGTTCTCGCAGTTCCGGCTCAGCCCGCCGAACCGGCTCCCCCCCCACAGGGGGTTGCGGTGGCGCCGCGCCACCGCAACCGTTTCCCCACCCCGGAGGGAGAGACCGCCCGCTGGGGTGCACCGAACGCCGGCGAGAGAGCATCAGGCTTGGGCCAGCACCTTGTTGATCCTGGAGACCAGGTCGTCGGCTGCCTGCTTGACAGTCTTCTCGCCAAGGTAGGCCTTGTCCAGCTCGGAGTCGGTGATGCTCGTCACCTCTCCTGGCGCCTTCGTGCCCCAGTACTCGGGGCCCCAGTTGATCTGCTTGGCGTCGGAGAGCGCCTCGAGGAGAAAGCGGCGCGCCCGCTCGTCCGGGAGCTTCTTCACGAAGTACTCGGGCTTGTAGGCCGGGATGACGACGTTGGCGGTGAGCCAGTCCAGCCCCTCTTCGTCGACCGCGACGAGCTTGGTCCACAGCCAGGCCTCCTCTCGCACCTTGGTGTGGATGGCCGTGCTCCACGGGTGTGCCTGCCCGACAACCACGCGCTTCTTGAAGTAGGGCGTCGGCGAGTGCCAGGCATCGACCTTGAAGTCGCCGGTGTTCGTCTTGAACTGCCACCACGAGACCGCCGCCGGCGTGTGCACCATCCCCACCTTGCCGGTGGCGAAGGCCACGCTGCCCAGCAATTGCTGCTCGGAGGGCGTCGGCGCGATCTTGTGCGTGCGCACGGCGTCTACCTGGAACTGAAAGGCCTCGATCGCCTCGGGCGAGTTGAGGAGGCACTTGGTCTCGTCGTCGTTGTAGAGCTTGCCGCCGTTGGACAGGACCATCGTGAGCCAGATGTTGCTGCCCCGGAGAGAGAGGCTGCCCCAGGTCTCCGGCGGCTTGGTGATGGCCAGGCCGGCCTTCCGCCAGTCGTCCCACGTCCACGCGCCCTCGCCGGCCTTCGGCGGGAGCTTCACACCGGCCTTGTCGAAGAGCGGGATGTTGTACACCAGCCAGGAATTGGGGTTGGGCATGCCGCGGGAAAGGCCGTAGATCTTGCCCTGGTAGCCGGAGTACTCCATCTGGTCGATGGCGAAGTCCTTGAGGTTGATCTTGTCCCGGGCCACCAGGTCGTCGATGGCCCAGAACTGCATCTTCCGGACGACGCCCTGGAACTCCGCGTGGGAGACCATGAAGACGTCGGGCGCGCCGCCACCGGCGAGCTGGGTCAGCAGCTTCTGGTTGTAGCCCGAAAAGGGACTGGGCTCGTAGGAGACCTTGATGTAGGGATGCCGCTTGGTGAACATCTCGATGAGGGGCTTCCAGACGTCCCACCAGGTCCCGATGCGCAGGGTGACCTCCTGCCTGGCGGCCGGCGCCTTGGCGGCAGCCGGCGCGGTCGGCGTCGGAGCTGGCGCCGCGGTGGGTGCCGGTGCCGTCGGCTTCGGCGCTGGCGCCGTGGTGGGCGTCGGCGCCGCCGGCTTCGGGGCCGGCGCCGCGGTGGGCGCCGCAGCCGCCGGCTTTGGCGCAGGCGGTGGAGTTGGCGTCGGGGCTGGCGCGGGACCGCAGGCCGCCAGGTACGGCACGCCCAGCAGGCTGACTGCTACTGTGGTGAGAAACCCCCGACGGGACGAACGAGCACGCAGGTCGCCGAATCGAAGATGGTAGCTCACTTCCAGACCCTCCTTTTCCTTTGTCGCCGTGGGTCACCCCGGTGGATGCCCCAAACTCCGCACGGAAGAACCCTGCCGCTGTGATGATCCCCTTCCGCAACCATCCCAGTTGGTCTCGGAATGTTCACCTGCGTCCCGGGAAGGTCCAGGATGGGCGGAGCCCGTCCTGGTGGGGTTTGGGGTGTCCCCAAAACCATCAAAAACTTTCTGATACCTACTCCGAACCACACGGTTCACCCTTTCAGCCCGGAGACGACCACGCCCTGGATGAAGAAACGCTGGGCGAAGAAGAACAGCACCAGGGGAGGGATCAGCACCATGATCGAGGCCGCCATCAGGTGGTTCCAGGGAGTGATCTCCGTCCCCCTCAAGTGATACATCCGCAGGCCGATGGCCAGGGTGAACTTCTCCGGCGTGTTGAGGTAGATCAGGGGATGGATGAAGTCGTTCCAGGTGCCCATGAACGCGAAGATGGCCAGCGCCGCCAGGGCCGGCAGGCAGAGCGGCATCACGATCCGCCAGTAGACGCCGAGCCAGCTACAGCCGTCGATGCGCGCTGCGTCGTCCAGCTCCTGGGGGATGGTCATAATGAACTGCCGCATCAGGAAGATCGAGAAGGCGCCGCCCCCGACGTAGGCGGGGAGGATCAGCGGGACGTAGGTGTTGAGCCATTGCAGGTGCTTGAACAGGATGTACGTGGGGATCATCGTCACGTGCTCAGGCACCATCATCGTGCTCAGCATCAGGATGAAGAGGGGCCCGCGCCCCCGGAAGTGGAGGCGGGCAAAACCGTACGCGGTGAGTGAGGCGGTAAACACGCGGCCGACCAGCACGGCCAGCGTGACCTGCACCGTGTTGAAAGCGTAGAGCCAGAAGGGGAAGTAGTCGTTGATCGCCGCGGGGTAGTTGGCGAATCGCGGCACGCTCGGGAGCCATTGGGGCGGGAAAAGGAAGACCTCGTCCAGCGGCTTGAGCGAGCTCGAGACCATCCAGAAGAAGGGGATCATCAGGATGAAACCGAGCGTGACGAGCACCAGGTGCGTGAGGAGGCTGGCGAAGGCGTCGCGGATCCGCTTGCGGCGGCGCCAGCGGGCCAGCGTCTCCTCGGCGCCCAGCGCCGGCGCGCCGGCCGTCAATGCTCCCCGTACCATTTGCTCACCTTCTCAACTCAGCCTTGAATGTCATCACTTTCTCAACTCGCCCTCGTAGTGCACCCAGCGCCCGGAGAGCTTGAACATCAGCAGGGTCAGCGCGATGATGACCGCGAAGAGCACCCAGGCAAGCGCCGAGGCGTAGCCGAACTTGAAGAACTCGAAGGCGTTCTGGTAGATCAGCAGCACGAAGAAGCGGGTGGCATCCCCGGGACCACCCCGGGTCATCACGAACGCCGAGGTGAAGACCTGGAAGGAGCCGATGATCCCCATGACCAGCGTAAAGAGGATCACGGGCGAGATCATCGGGATGGTGATGTGGCGGAACTGGGGCCAGCGGCCCGCGCCGTCGATCATCGCCGCCTCGTATAGCGCGGTGGGGACCCCCTGCAAGCCGGCCAGGTAGAGCACCATGCTCCCGCCGACGTTCCACAGGCCCATAATGACGAACGTGGGCAGCGCCCACTGGCTGCTGAACAGCCACTTCGGCCCTTCGATGCCTACCAGACGGAGCATGGAGTTGACCACGCCCATCTCCGGGCTGAAGACCCACAGCCACATCATAGCCACCGCCACGCCGGAGACGACCGAAGGCAGGTAGTAGACGGTCCGGTAGACCGCGATGCCGCGGATGTTCCGGTTCAGGAGCAGCGCCACCATCAGGCCCAGCACGATGTGCCCGACGACACTGAAGACCGAGTAGACGGCGGTGATCCGCAGGCTATGCCAGACCAGCTCGTCGTCGAAGGCCAGCCGCTCGAAGTTGGCCAGCCCGATGAACCGCGGGGGCGATAGGGCGTCGTAGCGGGTCAAGCTGAGGTAGATGGCCGCCAGCAGCGGCCCCAGCGACAGGAGCAGGAAGCCGATCAGCCACGGCGAGATGAACAGGTATCCGGCCAGCTCCTCCCGTCGAGCGGCTCGGCTCAGACCGGGCTTTCTCGCGGCTGCTTGGGCGACCACTGGTCCTGTCCTCCCCGGCAGATTCCCCTGGCGCCGTGCCCTGCCACTGATACCTACCGAGCAACAGGCACAGACGTTGAGCAAGCGGGTGACCTAAGCACCCTTCCCGTGTCGGGGAGGGAGAGGTCACGCCCGGACGGACCTAACCCCCTGGCCCCCTTCCCGCGTCGGGAAGGGCGAGCCGTCACCCCCCTCCCCGTGTCGGGGAGGGGGGTAGGGGGGTGAGGTCCGTCCCTGGCTCAATGCCGCTACGCAC
>JACPQP010000504.1 GCA_016190465.1 Chloroflexota bacterium | reverse complement strand
GGTGATCTTCACCGCGCTCCAGTTCTGGACCGCCCGGCGCTGGGTCTCCTATGAGTACAACAGCGCCACCGGGGCGAGGTGAGCGATGGTGGCGACAACGATACCGCTGGTGACCCGGACGAAGATGCGGCGCTCGACGCTTGCCCGGCGGGTAGGGCAACAGTTGGCGTTGTACCTTGCGCTCATCGCAGGATCGGTGCTGTTCACCATCCCGCTGCTCTGGATGTTGCGGACCTCATTGCGGGAAGGAGTCGATGATCTTCGTCGAGCCGCCGATCTGGCTCCCGTGGCCGCCGTATTGGGTCAACTACGTGACGATGTGGGAAGGGGGGCTGTTCCCACACTGGATCAAGAATAGCGTCATCGTCACCGTCGTCGGCGTGATCGCGCTGACCGTCTCCAGCGCGGTCGCCGCGTTCGGGTTCGCGCGAACCGACTTTCCCGGCCGGAACAAGCTCTTCGTTCTCGTGTTGGCGACGCTGATGGTGCCGTTCCACGTGCTGCTCGTGCCACAGTTTCTGCTGTTCAACTGGTTCGGCTGGATCAACTCCCTCTGGCCCTTGATCGTGCCGAGCTTATTTGGGTCTCCCTTCTCCATCTTCATCCTCCGCCAGTTCTTCCTGACACTGCCGAAAGAGCTCGACGAAGCGGCGGAGATCGACGGCGCGAACATCGTGCAGGTTTTCCTGCAAATCATCGTGCCGCTGGCGAAGCCCGCCATCGCGACGGTCGCGGCGTTTGCGTTCATCAATGAGTGGAACGACTTCGTGCGTCCTCTGGTCTACCTGCACCGGCCGGAGAACCTGACGCTGGCGGTGGGCATCCGTTGGTTCACCGGTCGGTACGGCACACAGTTCCATCTCCTGATGGCGGCGTCGATGGTCTCACTGCTGCCGATGATCGTCGTGTTCTTCCTGGCGCAGAAACACTTCATCCAGGGCATCGCTCTGACGGGGATCAAGGGCTGAGTGCCGTGTAGAGGAACGTCAGAACCCGGTGAAATGCGCCGGCGACCTGGGGTCTCTCCAGTTCGCGGTCGAAGCCGTGCCCGCCGCCGGGAATGGTCACCAACTCGTGTGCGACCTCGGCCTCGGCAAGTCTCGCCGCCATCGTGACTGATTGCTCATAGGGCACGTCCGTGTCCTGGTCCCCGTGGAGGAGAAGCGTCGGTGGGTAGTCGCGCGTGACGTGGAGGATGGGGCGGATGGGCTCGAAGGCTGCCGCCTCGGTCTCGGGATCGTGACCGACTGCCGAAGATCAGCGCGCCGCCGTGGAGCCAGACGATCGCGGGATGGACGCTCTCGTCAGGCGGCTGGTAGACATCCGCCTGGATACAGCAATCGCCTGCCACTCTCACCCCATGGGTCTCTTGACGCACCGTCAGCTCCCTCCCATGGCGGGGATTGCCGATGCGGATCATCTCCGCCGGAAATCGCGGGCCAACTGCGCCGACGAGAGCCGGAGGAAGATCGGCCGGCCGTGGGGGCAGTAGCTCCAGAGGTTGGGCTGGCGCTCGACCTGAGCGAGCAGCTCGCGCATCTCGTCCAGCGAGAGGGTGTCGCCGTCGCGCACCGCGCTGTGGCAGGCCAGCCGCGCGCTGGCCTGGTCGAAGGCGCTGGTGGCGGAGGGGTCCTCGGCCTGGGCCGCGAGCAGATCGAGGATCTCCAGGAGCGTGCGCACGTAGTCGCGGTGGCGGATGCCGCTCGGGACCCGCCGCAACAGCCCGCTCCGCTCGCCGAATGGCTCCACGCCAAACCCCAGGCTGGCGAGCTGTTCCCCCTGACCTGCCAGGGACTGGGCCTGCCGCGGCGTGAGGTCGATGGCCTGTGGCTGAAGCAGCTCCTGGGACGCGCAGATCGCAGGGGGGGCGCACTGACGTGTCTCGCGCATCTGCTGATACAGGATCGCCTCGTGTGCGGCGTGCTGATCGACAAAGTAGACCCCCGCGTCATCCTCGGCGACGACGTAGGTGCCCTGCACCTGGCCGACCGGCCGGAGTGCCGACAGGCGGATCGCGGTTGGCTCCGGGCGTGCCTCGGCCGCCCCGTCGCGCTGTCGCTCCCTGGCCCCGGTTGCGGCTGTGGCGTCGCCGGCCGCGCCATTGCTGGCCGACGGCGCAAAGAAGGCGAGCGTCTGAGCCGCGGCGACGGCGCCAGGATCCGTGGTGGTCGACCTCACCGCTGGCCGCCGTTCCTGATCGGGGCCCGCGGGGAGAGGGGTATCCGACCACGCTTCCGGTGGCGTGAGTGCGAGCTCGGGAAGCGGCGCCCGATCACCCAGCGTCATGCGGACCGCCCGGTGGACGAGCTGATAGACCGCGTGATCACTGGCAAACCGGACCTCGGCCTTGGTCGGGTGAACGTTGACGTCGACCAGCTCCGCCGGGATACTCACGTTCAGGATCGCGACCGGGAAGCGCCCCGCGAGCATCGCCGCCGGATACGCGTCGGTCACCGCGTGGCCAAGCATCGGGCTGCGAATGATCCGCCGGTTGACGAAAAACGTGAGGCCGGAGCGGGTCGGACGGATCAGCTCCGGCGTGCCAACGTAGCCGCTGACGGCCACAGCAGCGTCGGCGTCGGCCACCGGCAGAAGCTGCTCGGCGACTTTCACGCCGAGCACGTCGACGACGGTCTCGGCCAGGTCGCCGCGCCCGCTCGTTTGCAGCGTCGCCCGGTCGTCGTTGACGAGCACGAACCGGATCTCGGGATAGGCCAGCGCGTAGTGGGTCACCAGTTGGCTGATCTGGGTGGCCTCGCTCGTCTGACCGCGGAGGAACTTGCGCCGGGCCGGGACGTTCGCGAAGATGTTGCGGACTGCCACGGTGGTGCCGGCGCCACACCCTTGCTGCCGACGGCTCGTCACCTGGCCCTGCTCGACGGTGACCGATACGCCGGCCGACGCTTCCGGTGGCCGGGTGAGGATCTGCACCTGGGCAACGGCACCGATGCTGGCGAGCGCCTCGCCACGGAACCCCAGGGTGTGGATCGCGTCGAGGTCGGCGGCGGTGGCTACTTTGCTGGTGGCATGCCGCTGAAACGCCAGCTCCACGTCGTCGGCGGCGATGCCGGAGCCGTTGTCGACGACCCGAATCAGGGCCAACCCGCCCGACCGGATCTCGACGCGGATCGCCGGTGGCTCGGCCGATCTGTCGTGGGCCTGTCGCTCGATCACCGCGTCGATCGCGTTCTCCACCAGCTCCTTCACCACGTCGGCCGGGCGCGTGACGACCTCGCCGGCGGCGATCAGACGCGCGACTTCGGGCGGGAGGACGCGAAGCGGCAAAACACCCTCCCTCACCTCGACCCTCTCCCAGAGAGGGAGTTGGGCAGTTATGGTTAGACGACAAGATTATAGCACCGCTCACGAGTTATCCGGGAAACCTGGTATCATATGAGTTGTCAGTTTTCGGTTGTCAGTAGTTCCGGGGTTCGGAGCTACTGAGAACTGACGACTGATGACTGAGAACTCGTCAACCTGGTGAGGGGGACAATGGTGATCGAGAGGATCGGGTTCATCGGTGGCGGAGTTATGGCCGAGGCGATCGTCCGTGGGTTGCTGGACAAGCAGGTCGTGAAGCCAGGGCAGGTGATGGCGAGCGATCCGCTCGAGGGCCGGCGCTCCTGGCTCGCCAGCCAGTACCGGATCCAGACGACGGCGGACAACTGGCTGACCGCGAGCGGCGTCAGCGTCGTCGTCCTGGCCGTAAAGCCCCAGCAGATCGCCGAGGTGCTCGCCGGGCTGCGCGGCCTGCTCCACGCCGACCAGCTTGTGCTCTCGATTGTCGCGGGCGTGCCGATCCACATCATCGCTGAGGGGCTCGCGCATGACCGGATCGTCCGGGTGATGCCGAACACTCCCGCGCAGATCGGCGCGGGCATGTCGGTCTGGACGGCGACCAGTGCGGTGTGTGACGTCCAACGTGACCACGCCCGGACGATCCTCCGGGCGATTGGCCGCGAGGTCTGCGTCCACGACGAGAAGTATCTGGACATGGCGACCGCGATCAACGGGTCCGGCCCGGCCTACGTCTTCCTCTTTCTGGAGGCGCTGGTCGACGCTGCCGTCCACATCGGCCTCGCCCGGCCGGTTGCCGAGGATCTGGTGCTGCAAACGGCCCTGGGCTCGGTCTTGATGGCACGGGAGAGTGGTAAGCATCTCGCCGAGCTGAAGAACATGGTGACGTCGCCAGCGGGGACCACCGCCGAGGCGCTTCTTGCGCTCGAAGACGGGCGCCTGCGCGGCGTGATCGACCGGGCCGTCGTGGCCGCCTACGAGCGCAGCAAGGCGCTGGGGAAGTGACGACGGGAGCTCACCAAATATGACCACGGATGAGGCGAGCACTGCGACTCCCCACGACGAGTTCACGCCGCATGGCTACCTCGACAATCCGCACCACTCCTGGCGGCTGGGTCAGAGCGGCGTCCTGCGCTCGGTGGACGGGCTCGGCTTCGCCTGGCACTTCCCTAGCTACCCCGGCCCCTACGGCCGAAGCTGGGTCTCCACGGCGACGCTGCGGGTAGGTCTCCGGCTCGCCGGCCAGTTGCTCCTGACTGCCGCCGACTTCGCGTCGGTCGGTCTCGACCTCGTCGCGCGCGAGCATACAAAGAACGTCTTTCAGTTTGTGCTCCGCACACCGATCTCAGATTGCAGATCTCAGACTGATTCGGTCATCACGGTCACGTTCCTCCTCGCCGGCGCAGATGCCCTTCTTGCGTGCGTCAAGGCGCAACCTCTCCTGACGGCTGCTACCCGACACCTGACCCCTGACCCCCACTCCCCGACACCCACTCCCCATCTCCCCGAACTCTGGCTGATCGTCGAGTACCGGCGGAATCTGGGGGCCAGTGGGCTGTGGGACTTCGGCCTGTTCGGGAGAAGCGAGTCGCCGCGGCAGATCCACCTCGGCTGCTTTGCCGAGGGGCCGCACCTGGCGCTGGTGAGCCCCGCGCCAGCGGAGCAGGCCGGCGTCTGGGTTGGCGACCTGGACGGCGAACCTCCCGCCCTGCTTCCCGCGGCGACCGTGAGCCGCTGGGAGACGAATCCGGCCCGGCTTGGCGGCGCGCTGATCGTGCCGCTCCCGCTCACCCCGGGTGAGGGCGAGGAGCGACGGTACAGCGGGGCGACCTTCCCCGACTACCAGTCCCCGACCTCCAACCCCCAATCCCTCGCTCAGTGGGTGGCGCTCGGCCGGGGGGCGAGCGGCAGGGCGGCTTACGAGGCGGCCGAGGCGGCGCTGGCTGTGGCCGAGGCGACGCTCGCCACCCGGCGGGCCGAGGACGCGACGTTCTGGGAGGGGGCGCCGCGTCTGGCCGGCGACTGGCCGGACCACTGGCGCCGCGGCCTCGTCTACGACTTCGAGACGCTGCGGATGATCGTCCGACCGCCGCGCGGGCGCTTCCGCCGGCCGTGGGATGGAATGCAGGTCCAGGTGCCACGGGTGGTGCTCGCCGAGACGGCGCTCGACATGCTCGCCCTGAGCTACGCGGCGCCGTCGCTGGCGCAGGAGGTGATCCTGGGGACATTCGAGGGCGCGCTGGCGCCGAACCTGCCCTGCTGCCGGGAAGACGGCTCGGTGAATATGGTTGCCGCGGACGGCTCGGAGTGCGGCACCTCGCCGGCCTGGGGCTGGCCGTTTGTCGCCGTGGAGTCGATTGATCGCCGGACCGGCGATCGTCAGTGGCTCGCCCGGCTGTACCCATTTCTCTGCGCCTTTCTCGACTGGTGGCTTGCCCACCGGACCGACGAGGAGGGCTGGGCGATCTTCCGCTGCGGCTGGGAGAGCGGCCAGGACGAATCGCCGCGCTTCGGCAAGGTGCCGCACGGCGGAGTCGACATCGGCCACCTGCGACCGGTCGAGCTTCAGGCCGCGGTCGCCCACGCGGCGGGCGTGCTCGCGCGCGGCGCGTCCGCCCTTGGCGACGCGGCCGAGGCCACTCGCTGGCGCGCGGTCGCCGCCGACTACGCCGACCGAACCCGGCGCTTGTTCGTCGGCGACCGCTTCGCCGATTTCGACGTCCGGGCCGGCCAGTTCAGCGACGTCCGTGAGCCAGTGCACCTGGCTCCGGCGCTCTGTGGTGTCGCCACTGCCGCGCAGCTCGCCGCGCTGCGCCCGCTGCTCCACGCCCTTCCCGCCCACGGGGAGTGGACCGCGCTGGAGTGGCCCCCGGTGGCGTTCACGATCCTCGAGAGCGCCTGGGCGATGGGCGAACGGGCGCTCGCCGCCGAGCTGTCGTCGCAGCTCCTGGAGCGCATCGACCGGGCGATGGATGCGCGTGAGTCCGGTCCTGAGGGACCGCTTCCCGGGATCGCCAGCGAGCACTGGCCACCGTCGGGCGACTGGGGCACCGAGGGGTATGGCTGGGGCGCGCTGGGCTGCGTCTTCCTGCTGCGGAACGTTGTCGGCTGGCGCGAGACCGAGGACGGCTTCGTTCTCGCGCCGTGCCTGCCGTCGGCGCTCCGGGTGCCGGGCCGTCGCTACCTCATCCGTGGGCTGCGAGCCGGCCCCGCCCGGCTCGACGTCACGATCGAGCCCTGTCCGGAGGAGGAGCGAGGAGCAGGGGACGACGGCGGCGGAGAAAGGAGGGAGGAGGGTGGGGCGAACGAGCGGCAGCGGGTTACCCTCGACGTGAGCTGCCCGACGCCGGTCGCGCTGACGATCTCTGGCCCATCAGGCGTCGTCGACCGGCGCGAGCCGGCTACCCGCCACCAGGCGGCGTGGGTGATCGCTTACGGTGAGCTTCGGACGCTACGGCTCAAGTAAACACGCGCCGGGGACTCGGAAATCGCCGATGAGCGCTTCACGTCACTCCCGCGACTCGTCAAACAGGCCCTCGTAGAAGCGGCGGATGTACGGCGGCAGGAGCGCCAGGTTGCCCATGACGCCGCTGGCAAGGCCGGCGAACACCTCCCAGTCGTAGCCGCCGCTCGACCCGACGAGCATCCCCATCCACCAGCCCGTCGGGCTCTGGGGATCGGACTGCGAGGTGATCCCGTAGACGTAGTGGTTGGCGAGCTCGGCGGCCCGCGCGTAGCGCGGGTCACGTTCCTCCGAGAGATTCACGCAGGCGACCATCAGCTCGGCGGCATTTCGGCCGAGCAGCCGCCGTTCGTGCCACCAGGCGTGCGCCAGCTCGTGGATCGCCGCCTCTTCCTGGGCGGTGAACAGCTCGACCAGGCGCCGGTCGGGGTGCCAGTAGCCACCACCCCGGGTGCTGTTGGGGTCATGGACGACGACCGTGACGCCATAGCGGTGAAGCCAGTCCCAGGCGGACGGCTTGAGCGGGAGCGCCGGTAGCGACGGATGGAGTTTTAGCATAGTTGGGTGTCCCTTCGTCAGATTGGAAGTGGGCGCAGTGTCTTGCCTCAGTTTGATTCTACTACGCATTCACTTGCCGCACTATTGTCCATCGCGTCCCTGTCGTCCACCAGGTCCGCCCGCCGGGCGCTCAAACGAACTATGCTACAATCGGCGGGGCAGGGAGGTGAGGACGAGCTATGGCCGAGGCGATGCTCACAGTAGACCAGGTGGCAGAGCGGCTGCACGTGCATCCAAACGCCGTACTGCGCTGACTGAAGGAGAGGAAGCTACGCGGCGTAAAGCCGGTGAGTCGAGGCCCGGGCAACTCAGGAGTGATTGGATGAGCGAAGCTATCGAACATGAGGGCGAGGCCGACCTGGTCGGTGAGGTGCGTGCGGCCGACCTCGACACTGGCGTCTTCGTCCTGAGGCTCCCCGACGGCGAGGCCGTTCAGGCCCGGTTCAGCCCGGAGCAGGAAGAGCTCATCACCCAGGCGCTCCGCGAGCATGTGAGCCAGCGGCTGCGTTTGCGGGCCCGCGTCGCACTGAGCCACGCTGGCGGCAAGATTAAGCGCGTGCTCGCAGTCGAGGAGATTGCCCTGGAAGAGCCACCGACCTGGGAGACCCTGCTCGAGATTGGCGCAGCGGTTCCGGAGGGCGATTGGGCCAAGGTCCCGCAGGACCTCGCGCGCAATGTCGACCACTATCTCTATGGCGCCCGGAAGCGTGACGAATGAGACGGCCGCGAGCGGCCTTTGCCGACACCAGCTACTGGATCGCGACGCTCTCGCCAGGCGATGAGCTGCACGCCCAGGCAGTAGCGGTCTCTCGCCGGCTCGGGGCCACGCGGCTGGTCACCAGCGAAATGGTGCTCACTGAGGTCCTCGACGGCTTCGCTGACCGGGGGGCCGGGCCCCGCCGGGCGGCCGCCGCGGCCGTGCAGGCCGTCCGCGGTGGGACGCGCGTTCGGGTTATACCCCAGACGAGCGAGCTATTCGACGAAGCCCTCGCTCAGGTGGATCTCCCTTGGCGACTTCGTCTGATCCCGCCCAGATGAGACCTTGTCCTCGCCTCTACGTGATGGTCGGCGTCCCCGGAAGCGGCAAGACGACCTGGGTGCGCCGCCACCTACCCGATGCGCTCCGGGTCAGTCTGGACGACCTTCGGCTGATGCTTTCGGGTCGTGACTACGACGCCCGCTACGAGCCGATGGTCTCGGTCGCCGGGGCTACGCTCCTGGAGGCGCTGGCCCGGCACGCGTGCGAGTGGGGGCTCGACATCGTGTTCGACGCGACGAACGTCGTCCGCTCCTGGCGAAGCCGGAGCATCGAAGTCGCCCGCCGCCACGGGCTTGTGCCGGTAGCGATCTACTGCCCGTGTGATCTGGACACGGCCCTGCGCCGCAACGCCCGGCGGCCGAATCCGGTGCCCGAGGAGGTCATCCGCCGCTTCTTCGCCCAGCTCGAGCCCCCGACCGGGGACGAGGGATTCGCCGAGGTGCGACACGGGTAGCGTTCGGCAGTCAGCAATCAGCAGTCAGCTTCCCGGTGAGCGACCACGCCGACAACCTCCATGTCCGGACGGCCTTTTCTTACGGCATCTTCGCTGAAGAGCGCACGAACGACACAATGGAATCGAAACTCGGTGCGTAGCCATCCGTAGTATCGACACGCAGTGTGGGCACCCCGATTGTTGATCCTAAAACCGTTCGCCCTCTGAACCGCGACGGGAAGGGGGCCAGGGGGTCAGGTCGTCCTTTCCGGCGTGGTCTGCGCTGGCACGGCCAGCGCAGGCTGCGTCCAGAGCCCGTAGGGGTTGATCGTCACGCCCTCGAGCTTCGGCCGGACGCCGTGGACCATCAGGCCGGGCCGGCCCATGGCCTGGCCTCCGATCTGCCGGTTGGCCGGGTCGCGGTAGCCGAGCCGCACCAGCCGCCGGATGCGCGGGCTGCGGTTGAGCGCCGAGCCGTGGACCGTGTAGATGCTGAACAGGACCACGTCGCCGGCCTCGGCCGGGCAGGAGACCGCGTCCTCGATTCGGAACTCGTCGGTCGGCAAGTGCGGCGAGCCCTCGCGGATGTGCTCGAGTGGGCCAAGCGAGTGGCTACCGGCGAGGAACTTCAGGCAGCCGTTCTCCTCGTTGGTCGTGTCCACGTGGACGATGGCGTCGACGTAGGCGCCGTTCTCGTGGGGATAGAAGGGGTTGTCCTGGTGCATCGGGAAGGGGGTGCCAAACTCGGGCCCCTTGGCGTGCAGGGTGACGTGGTGCAGCTCGACCGCCGGCCCGATCAGGTCGGAGACAGCCTCGACGAGCGGCTCCTTGAGGGTGGCGCGGGCCCAGGCCGGGGAGTAGTGCTGAAGCTCGTGGATGGCGGTGAGCTGGGACTTCTCCTCCTCCTCGGGCGTCAGGTACTGCTTGTCCTTCCGCCAGGCGCCGGTCCAGCCCTTGGTCGGCGTGCAGAAGGTCTCCATGATATAGTTCAACTCCTTGCCGAGCTGCTCGACCTCTCCGGACGAGAAGATCCTCTCCAGGCGCAGGTAGCCGTTCTTGCGGAAAAAGGTGACTTGCTCCAGGGTCAGCACGGGTAACGCCTCCTCGCGTGATAGCCGGCATCCGGGCCGGCGCCGGACCTAGCCCCGCTACGAATGTCTCTTGGATTATATCAGAACCGAATGGCTACCGCCCGCAACACCTCGGGCGAGGCTGCCTGGCCCGAGGGCGCCAGCAGCACGGCGAGCAGGTGCGCCACCAGGTACAGTCGGTCGTCCAGACGAGCAGACGCCTCGCGAGGGTAGCGGAGGAAGGTCTCCTGGCCTGCCGTGTTGTGAACCACGCCTAGCGTATCGACCATGCCTGCGACGGAGTCACCGTCACGTCGAGGCCAGCGGTCCGAGCCAGCTCGGCCCACATGTCTAGGTGGCGCACGTTGTCTGTTACGACTGTGCCCTTGAGCCGTGCCGCCGAGAGCAGGATGAGCACGTCGGACAGGTGATCGCGTGGCCGGATTGCCCCCTGCAACCTCGTCCGTCGCGCCAGCAACCTCCCCGCTCGTATCCAGTCGTCGGCCGTGGGCACCAGAAGACGACGGAGCCTCTCCATCGTCGCGACGACCCGGTCGATAGCGTGAGCATCGTCACGGGAGCGGGTGCCAGCGTACAGCTCAGCAGCGACCACCGTGGAGAGCCAGACTCTGTCGGCACGGACTCTGTCCAGGAATTCCCGCCGCCCCGGGGCCTCACGGACTACGGTGATGAGAACCGACGTATCCGGGACCTCGCTTCGCGGCGCCACTTCCTCTTCCGCTCCAATGGCACTTCGTGGAACACGTCCCGGATGCCGCTGCTCGCCTGGAGCTGGTGGAGAGCCTCCCCCAGCTCCGCGACAGCCAACTCACGGTCAACCGCCTCACGCACGGGCTCGGACTCGCTGGTACCCAGACGCTTGGCCAGCTCCTTGACCTTCACGTCGTCGAGGACCAAATTCTTGCGGGTCAGCTTGCCCACGGACGCTCACCACCCCTGGTTACATAATCTATCGCCCACATGGTACACAATGGCCGGGTTCCGGTCAAGCGGCCCAGCAACTTCCGGAGCGTCTCCCAGGGCCAGCCTCTCCTCGACAGCGAACTGGTCAATCCACCCGCTCGCTCGGCTCGTCCAAGTCTGGCTGACGCTGGAGCGCGTCGGCCAGAAGGGCTTGTGGGCTCAGTTGCCCAGCCGATGAATTGACCTTGTGGGGTGGGTTGAGCGCCTACACCCCCCGCGCGACCTCGTGCATGACCTCGCGGAGCTGGCGGTAGGTTCGCAGGTAGTTGGCGTAGAAGAAGTCGTAGACGTCGCGGCGAGCGGGGTCTGGCGCGATCTCGGTCGCCACGTGGACCATCGACCGAGACGCCTCGGCCAGCGATGGGTAGGCCCCCACCGCGACGGCGGCGCAGATCGCCGTGCCCAGCGCCACGGCGTCTGTCACCCCGGTCAGATAGATGGGCGTCTGGGCGACATCGGCGTGGATCTGGAGCCAGAGCTTGCTCCGCGCACCACCGCCGCAGGCATACACCCGCGCCACGCCGACGCCGTGCTCCCGCAGGGTCGCCAGGATGTGGCGATTGCCGAACGCGGTGCCTTCGTAGACGGCCCGCAGCAGGTGGGCGAAGCCGTGCTTCAGCGTCAAGCCCGAGATCACCCCGCGCGCCAGCGGGTCGCGGATCGGCGTTCGGTTGCCCTGCCAGTAGTCGAGGACGACCAGGCCCTCGGCGCCCGGCGGCACCTCGCCCGCCCGGGCGTCCAACCACGCGTAGAGGCCCTCGCCGGCCTCGGCGGCTCGCTTCGCCTCGCCCTGGCCGAAGTTCTCGACCAGCCAGCGAACCACCGAACCCGTCGAGGCCTGCCCGCCCTCGATCGCGGAGAGGCCAGGCGTCACCGCCTCCGGAAACGGCCCCCACAGGCCAGGGACGAAGGTCGCGCCATCGGCGAGCACGAGCTGGCAGGTCGAGGAGCCCATCACCAGCGCGAGCTTGCCCGGCCCGACCACGTCCAGCCCAACCATACCCGTGTAGGCGTCGATCCCACCCTGTCCCACGGCGATGCCGGCCCGCAGCCCGAGCGCTTGGGCGGCTCCGGACGTCAGCTCGCCGGCCTTCTCGCCGAGGCGGAGGACGCGCGCGGGGAGCTTGTCCAGGACGTCGACGGCATCCACGCC
>JACPQP010000503.1 GCA_016190465.1 Chloroflexota bacterium | reverse complement strand
GTATCAGGAAGCTTGCGATGGTTTTGGGGACACCCCAAACCCCGCCAGGACGGGCTCCGCCCTTCCTGGACCTTCCCGGGACGCGGGGTGAACTTTCTCTGACCTATTCAGTGGGGAGATTGCAGGTTTCCGATCTCCAGTTAGGCAAATCTGCAATCTGAAACCAATGGCAGGAGGGCTTGATGGATCGCCGCAAGATCGTCCTCGTCGGCGCGGGGAGCGCTATGTTCACCCAGGGGCTGGTTGCCGATCTGATCGTCTCGGGCAAGCCCTGGTCGCTGGGCTTGGTCGACATCGACCCTCGGGCATTGCAGACGGCCGAAAGGCTGAGCAGACGCATGGTGGAAGCCCGGCAGGTCGACGTCACCGTCGAGGCGTCCACCGACCGGCGCGACCTGCTGCCGGGGGCGGATGTGGTCGTGACCACCATCGGCGTGGGCGGCCGGCGCGCCTGGGGGGCCGACGTCTCCATCCCCCGCAAGTACGGCGTCTTCCAGCCAGTGGGCGACACCGCCATGGCCGGCGGCATCTCGCGGGCTATGCGGATGGTCCCCGCCCTGGTGGAGATCGCCGGGGACGTGCAGCGGCTCTGTCCCCGGGCCCGCTTCTTCAACTACGCCAACCCGATGAGCGTCAACTGCTGGGCGGTGCGCCGAGCCACCGGAGCCAATGTCGTCGGCCTGTGCATCGGCACGTTTCACGTCCACCAGCAGTTGGCGCAGTTCGTCGGCGCCCCGTTTGCCCAGACGACGGCCCTGGCGGCCGGCGTGAACCACTTCACCTGGGTGTACGACCTGCGCTGGAACGGCCAGGATGCCTGGCCGCTGGCGCGGGCCTGCCTCGCCCGCGAGCGGCAGCAGGGGCTCGAGCCGAGCGCCGCGGCGCTCGTGGCTCCGGGCGGCGACACCACGCAACTGGCCGAGGCGGCGCAGCGCGATGCCTTCCGGGTGGCCGCGAACCCCTTCTCCTGGTCGCTGTTCGAGACCTACGGCGCCTACCCGGCGGTGAACGATCGGCACGTGGTCGAGTTCTTCCCGGAGCGCTTCCCGCAGGGTCGATACTACGGCAAGACGCTGGGCGTGGATTGCTTCTCGTTCGAGCAGGTCATCGCCCGCGGCGACCAGATCTACGAGCGCATGCGGGCCCAGGCGGATGGCGAGCTGCCGCTAGACGAGGCGATCTTTCGACGGGGGCTGGGCGAGCACTCGCAGCTCCTGGACATCTTGCGCTCGATGGACGAGGACCGGCGCGACTTCTACGCCGCCAACCTGCCGAACCGGGGCGCCGTCCCCAACCTGCCCAGCGAGGCGATCCTGGAACTGACCGTGTGCGCCACCGGCGCGGGCCTGTTGCCGCTGCGCGTGGCCAGCTTCCCCGACACGCTGGCTGCTCTCCAGGTCCGCAAGATCGCCGCGCAGGCCCTCACCGTGGAGGCCGCTTTGACCGGCAGCCGCAGGCTCTTCGTCGAGGTGTTGCTAGCCGATGGCTGCGTCGCCGATCCGGCGACGGCCGAGAAGCTGGCGGACGAGCTGCTTCAGGCGCAGCGGCAGTACCTGCCCCAGTTCGCCTGAGTATGTGGCCATACACCATCAGCAGTCAGCCGTCAGTCGGAGGGTATCCAGTGGCTGCCTGGCGCTACTGACGGCTGATTGCTGACGACAGCCTGGCGATGAAGTACGTCGCGACAGGTGATCAGCCGTCGGCCGGGCGCCGGACGCCGCCGAATGGCGATCGGGCGCCGCTGATGACTGACAACTGACGGCTGACGACTACGGAGAGGCGTGCCATGCATGCCGCGGGGCACCCGTACCAGGTGCTCTCCCCCGTCGAAGAGGACACCATCCACCGGAACGTCCTCCGCCTGATCGACCAGGTGGGGCTTCAGGTGGAGAACGACGCCCTCCTGGAGCGCCTGGCCGGGATCGGGGGCCGGGTGGATGGCCAGACGATGCGGGTCACCTTCTCCCCGGGCGCCACGGAGGGCTTCATCGCCTCCCTGGAGCGCGGGTCGTCGGACGAACCCATCCCGGTGGTGAGCGGCGGGGCCCACCTCTACTACGGCTGCTACCTGGATCCCCGCACCGACGAGTTCGCCCCGATGACCGTGGACCGGGCCCGCCAGTTCTACCAGGTGGCCCGGGCCCTGCCGCATGTCGCCGGCGCGGGGATGCTGGGCTGCCCCCTGGAGGGAGTGCCCGCGGACGTCGAGCCGCTGTACGAGCGCTTCTGGTCGTGGAGCCTGGGGGTTCACCCCGGTGGATCGATCCACCGATCGCGTCTCTGCCCGTTCATGCTGGAGATGTGCCAGGTCCACGCCCAGGCCACGGGCCAGCCGCTGGCCGACGTGTTCACCGCCGGGGTGTATCTGGTGCCGCCCCTGCGACTGGGGTATCAGGAGGCCGAGCAGGTGGCGTGGTTCCGGGAACGCGGCCTGCGCGTGCGTGTCGGCGGGTGCTTCGTCACCGGCGGCGCCACCGGACCGGTCACGCTGGCCGGGATGGCGACGCTGAGCATCGCCGAGGGCCTGCTTCTGGCGCTGCTCAACCACGCCCTGTACGGCGATCGAGCGTGGAGCATCGGGATGTCGGTCACGGCCATGGACCCGCGCACGATGATGCGCCCCTACGGGCGGCCCGACCAGGTGCTGGCGATTCTGATGGGGGCGCAGATGGCCCGCCGGTACGGGGTGCAGTGCTCCGGTCACTGCGGGCTGACCGATGCGAAGCGCCCCTCCCCGGAGGCGGCGGCCCAGAAGCTCCAGTCCGCTCTGCCCACGCTCCTCGCCACCGGCCGCGCGTCGATTGCGGCCGGTCTCCTGTCGACCGACGAAGTCTTCTCCCCGGTCCAGATGGTGCTGGACGACGAGTTGATCAGCGCGCTGATCCAGTTCACCTGCGAGTACGAGGTGTCCGACGAATCGATCGCCGCGGACCTGGTGGCTACGGTCGGGCCGGGTGGCAACTTCCTCGCCGAGCCCCACACCGCCCAATGGTTTCGCCGCGAGCTCTGGGAGCCAGCCATCTGGAGTCGCCAGGCTTTCGCCGCCTGGCGCGAGCGCGACGGGCGGATCGACGTGGATCGAGCGCGCGAGCGGGCGCTCGCGATCCTGTCAGCACCCTCTCCTCCCAGCGCCATCTCCGAGGCGGAAGAGACCGAGCTCCAGCGCATCATCTCCAGGGCGCGGGAGTAGGCCCCCTGCCCCGCGGCCGCTGGCCGGTAGTCGTCAGTGAGGACAGTTCAGTAGCGCGCCAGTGTTCCCTGCCGCTTGGCGACCCGCTCACTTACACCGTAGAAGAGGGCGCCGGCCGCGAGGAGGGCGATGGGCTGGAGCAGGAGCCAGCCGATCCCCCAGTCGACCTGGAGGGCGCCGAGCGAGTGGTCCTCCAGCAGGATCTCCCGCATCACCTCGATGCCCTGCGTGGTGGGGAAGAGCAGCCGGCCGGCGACGGCCACCCAGTCGGGCAACTGGTCCAGCGGAAGGAACACGCCGCCGACGATGAAGGCCCCGCCGAAGATCAGCTCGACGAGCAGCTCGATGCGCTTGAAGAGCAAGGTCAGGCCCGCCACGACCAGCGAGAAGCCCGCGCTGCCGGCTATGACGACCGCCATCGGCACCAGCGCCTGGAAGTCGAGGGCGATCCTCACGCCGGCGAGGGCGGCGGGTACCAGGTAGAGCGCGACCGCGATCACCATCGATTCGAGGATCGTCGCCACCTGCCGACCCAGCAGGAGCACGGCGGCGGGGAGCGGGCTGAGGTAGAGTTGCTCCAGCGTCCCGGTCTGGATCTCGCCGAGCACACCCCAGAACACCCGGTTCACCTGCTGGTGGAAGAACATAATGACGGTGAGGCCGATGAGCGTTGGCGCCAGGAGTTCCTCACGGACCTCTCCGCGTCCCATGTACATGTTCATCACGAAGTAGAAGATAACGAACAGCACCATCTCGAGGGCCATGCCTTTACGCGCGGCCCACGCGTGGACGAGGCTCTTATGGACCTCGTTGAGGAACGCGGTCAGGGACGCGGCGATGCCCGACCGCGGCTCGATGCCCGGCCACGCTGTGCGGCGTCCCACCGAGTCAGTCGCCAAGCCCACGTTGTACCTCCTTTCCGTTGAGGGGTCACGCTCACGCTTTGCTTTCCTGCGCCAGCGCTAGCCGAGCGTGCCATCGCGTAGCGCCTTCCGCTGGTTGCGCGTGAAGACCAGCCAGCCGAGGGCGGTGAGAGCGAGGGTGTAGCCCAGGAGCCACGGCAGACTGCCATCCGCCCAGAGATCGCCCAGCGAGCGACGCTCGAACAGGACCCTGAGCGTCGCCTCGATGCCGAGGGTGGTCGGCAGGAGCCGGGCGATCGGCTCCAGCCAGTCGGGGAACAGCGCCACCGGGAGGTACGCCCCGTTGAGCATCCCGACGAGGCCCACGACCAGATGGTGGATCTCCCCGATGAAGGGCTCCGTCAGCGCGATGCCGGCGAACAGCAGCGTGAAGGCCAGGCCGTGGATGAAGGCCAGCGCGAGCGGGACCACGGCCTCAGGCCGAGCCGGGATCGGGCTGCCGACCGCGATCATCGGGACGACCACGGCGAAGGCGGCCACCAGGATCCCCTGGACCGAGGCGGTCCCGAGCCGCCCGAGCACCAGCAGCCAGGACGGCGCCGGGCTCAGAAAGGTCTGACCCAGCGTGCCGGTCCGCATCTCCTCGACCAGGTCGGCCACCATCGCCAGGCTGGCGAAGTACAGGAACATGTAGGCGCTGAAGGCCACGAGCGTTGGCGGCAGCAGGTCTCGCGGAAGCTGCCCCTGCCCGATAATGAACTGCACCCCGAGGTAGAAGAAGCTCGTGGTCACGATGGCCAGGATGATCGAGGCCGGGCGCGCCCACAGGATGAGTAGCCCCTTGCGGATCTCGTTGGCGAGCACTCCGAGTACTGGGGCGGGTCTCGCGCGCCAGGCACTGCTCCCCTGCCCGAAAGCGCTCAGCGTCTGCTCTGTAGCCGGAGCCAGGCGGGACATCGCTACCGCTCCCCCTTGATCAATTCGAGGAACACGTCCTCCAGGTCGGGTTGCACCGGCGAGACGGACAGCAGCGGTAGACCGCGATCCCGCAGCGCATCGAGGAACGCGTAGAGTACTGCCTGATCCTCGACCGCGCCAGCGATCACCGTCGTCTCGTCCTCCGTCCTTGCCCTGAAGCCCGGCGGGAGGATCAGCCCGTCCGCCCGGCCGCGCACGGTGATGTGGTACAGGTCCTGGCGGGCGAAGCGGTAGAGCAGCTCGCCTGCCGGCAGGTCGGCCACGATCCGGCCCTCGCGGATGATGGCGATGCGATCGCACAGCTCCTGAGCGACGTGGAGCTGGTGGGTTGTCAGCACCACGGTCTTGCCATGCTCCCGGGCCAGCGCGGCGATCCAGTCCTTGACCGTGCGGGCTGCCTCGACGTCCAGCCCGATGGTGGGCTCGTCGAGCAGCAGGATCGGCGGGTCGGCGATGAGCGCAGCCGCCACCGCCACCTTCTGCTGCATACCGCGGGAGTACCCGCCCACCTGTTCGTTGCGACGCTCCCACAGGCCCAGGGACCGCAGCAAAAATGTCAAGAAAAGATCGGGTGGATCTTCAGGCAGCGGGAGGAAGGATCGTGATCGCTACGCCAGGACAGCAGCCTGTTGGCGCGCTCGAGTCGGCGGTGCCTCACCAGGCGCCAGGGCGCGGCCCGTTGAGTCGCGAGCGGGTGTTGACCGCCGCCCTGCGGCTGGTGGACGAGCACAGCCTGGAGGCCCTCAGCATGCGCCGCCTCGGCGCCGAGCTGGGGGTCGAGGCCATGTCCCTCTACCACCACGTGCCGGGCAAGGATGCCCTCCTGGACGGCCTCGCCGAGCGGCTCTGGGCTGGGGTCCGGCTTCCTGCGGAGGGCGCGCCCGACTGGAAGGCGGCAGCCCGGCCGATCGCCAAGTCCCTGCGCCAACTGGCCCAGGAGCACCCGAACGCCTACCCGTTGCTGCTGGCGCGCGCGACTCTGCCCGAGCCGGCGCTCCGCGTGTTCGACACGCTGTTCAGGACGCTCCGCGGGGCCGGGTTCGATCCCGAACTCGCCAGGCACGCGCTGGGGGCCCTTGTCGCCTACGCCACGGGCCACGCGATGGTCGAGCTCGCCT
This sequence comes from Chloroflexota bacterium, assembly GCA_016190465.1. Taxonomy (GTDB): domain Bacteria; phylum Chloroflexota; class UBA6077; order FW602-bin22; family JACPQP01; genus JACPQP01. The sequence continues at coordinate 4,308 of JACPQP010000503.1, read as the reverse complement.
GCGGCCTCGGTCGGCCCGACCTGGCGGCCCAGCGTTGCGTCCCGCCGGATGCGAGCGGCCGCTTCGCCGACCTCGCCCGCGCGCTCGGGGAGTGCAATCCCGACCGCCAGTTCGACCTGGGCCTGGAGGCGATGCTGGACGGCCTGGAGGCCAGGAGGCAAGCCCGGGGCACTGCCGCTCCGAGTGGTAGCGCCAGAGCTGACCCCTGAGCAGCCCCGGCCGCCTGACCCACCATTCTCATAGTCAGACCCTGGATGCCGGGTCCGGCTTTCCTGAGCGACCGGCGGCCCGGCGTGCCCGGTCGCTCAGGCACCTTGACATTGCTCTGTCTGAAATGTACACTTGAGCAATAAGCAGGGCCGATCATCGGCAATCGAAAAGGGGTGTCACCATGCCCAGCGTCACCACGGTCGGAGCGAGAAACCAGTTCTCCGACGTCGTCAATCGCGCCGCCTACGGCAAGGAGCGGGTGATCCTCACTCGCCGGGGAAAGCCCATCGTCGCGATGGTTCCGATTGAGGATGTCCACCTTCTCGAGGAACTGGAAGATCGAATCGACCTCGATGATGCCCGCGCAGCGTTGGAGGAGACCAGGAGAGAAGGAACTGTTCCCTGGGAGCAGATCAAGGCGGACCTGGGACTGTAGCCTGCTGTGGCATACCGAGTCGCCTTCTCGCGAAGGGCGGAACGCCAATTCGGCGACCTGCCTCGGCAAGTCCAGGTACGTCTCCGTCCGCGAATCGACGCCCTGGCCGAGAACCCGCACCCGCCTGGAGTTCACAGACTTTCCGAAGCGGAAAGCCTCTTCCGCCTCCGGGTCGGGGACTACCGCATCGTCTATGGGATCGAGGAGCAAGCTCTGCTCGTCCTGGTGGTGAAAGTGGGACACCGGCGGGAGGTCTATCGGGGGATCATCGGACCGTAGATCCACGCACCGCAAGGTGGTGAGCTCTCGCGTCGGCGTGTCACCGCATCTCCAGGAGCTTTCCTCCCGCCGCCAGGTGCGCCAGCCGCGTCGGCTCCGGCAGGCGGTACCCACGACAGCAGGCGAGGGTCCAGTGGACGGCGGATGGCAGGTCTACCCGGTGGCCGCTCGACACGTAGAGCGGCTTCGCCCCCACCCTGGTCCGCACCACCGCGCCGATCACCTCGCTCCCATCGGAGAGCGGGACCGTCGCGCCCGCCACATCGGGGACGGGCTCGTGCGTGCCGACGAGCCGGGACTTCGCGCAGCCGATGGTGGGCAGATCGGTCGCCACTCCGAGGTGGCTGGCGATGCCGAATCGCCGCGGGTGCGCGATCCCGTGCCCATCGACCAGCGCCAGGTCCGGCCACTGGGAAAGCCGGGCGAAGGCGTCGAGGACCGCCGGCAGCTCCCGAAAGGAGAGCAGCCCGGGGATGTAGGGGAATCGGAGCGTCGCGTCGACGCTGGCGACCTCGACGACCGCCAGGGAGGGGTAATCGAGCACAACCACGCTCGCCCGCCCTTGCTCGCCGAACCGGCCAGCGGCAACGTCGACGCCCGCGATGCGGCGGACCTCGCCCAACTGGTTCTCTCGGACGACCCGCGTGGCCAGAGCGCGCTGAAGGGCGATCGCTTCGGCCGGATCGTCGGTCCAGTAGCGCGCCGGGGAGGTGCCCTCACCCCTTGTCCCCCTCTCCGACGCCCGGCTCAGGAACGGCGGGGGGGACGACGCGGGATAGGGGACCCGCCATCCCCCTCCCCGCGTCGGGGAAGGGGGAAGGGGGGAGAGGTCGGCCCCCGCCGGCGTGTCAACCCGGTCCATCTTCACCCCATCGCGAACATCAACCGTCCGTGCTACACTCTGCCCCGCAAGGTAGGTGCCGTGCGTGTCAGCGGTCAGCCACAAAAAGAAGGCGAGGAAGAAGAGTGGTAAGGATCAATCGCGCGATCGAGCTCCTGGAGCAGGGGCAGCCCATCTATTATACTGGCCCGAGCGGTCGAGGCTACGAGGCCGGCGTGGCCGCGGCGAAGACGTGGGCCGACTACATCACCTACGATATGGAGCACAGCCCGTACGATATCACCAGTCTGCACCAGTTCATGCGTGGCCTGGTCGATGGCGGGCCGACGAGCAGCGGCCATCGCACGCCGCCCGTGATCGTGACGCTCCCCTTCGACGGGATCGACGAGCACGTCGTGCGGGCGAACGGCTGGATGATCAAGCAGGTGCTGGTGACCGGCATCCACGGCATCCTGTTGTGCCACGCCGAGTCGCCGGGCGCGGTCAAGGCCTTTGTCGAGGCCGTGCGCTACCCCTTCAACCGGGCTGGCGTCGGCGAGGAGCTGGACGAAGGGCGCCGGGGCAACGGCGGCCAGGGGATTGCGGCCGCCGTGTGGGGGGTCGACGTCGACGAGTACTTCGAGAAGGCCGACCCCTGGCCACTGAACCCGACGGGCGAGCTCCTGCTCGGCCTGAAGATCGAGAACAAGCGGGCGCTCGCCAACGTCGAGGCGAGCCTGCGGGTCCCGGGTATCGCCTTCGCCGAGTGGGGTCCGGGCGACATGGGAATGTCGCTGGGGTTCCCCAACAACCACGACGAGCCCTACCCGGCGGCGATGGCCGAGGCGCGCCGCCGGGTTTTCGCGGCCTGCCAGGCCAACAATATCGCCTTCCTGAACAGCGTTCGCCCGCACGACGTCGTCGCCAGGCTAACCGAGGGGGTCAGGATCGGCGGCGGTCCGCGCGAAGCCGCGGAGATTGGCCGCAAGTTCACCGGCCGGACGATGCCCTGGTAGCGAGCGCCCGAGCGACGGCCGCGCCGACCTCGGCATTGTTGAGCAGGAGGGCCACGTTGGCGCGCCGTGTGGCGCCGCCCCCCTGGCCGCCAGCCGGGGCTCGGGCCACGGAGCCACGTCGGCGCGCCGTGTGGCGCCGCTGCTGCGCCGCTCCAGTTCAGCCAGAAGAAGCATGTTACCCCAGGACCCGAGAAAGGTCACGTGGCCGCGGCACAAAAGCATTCGCCTGACAGGTATGCTTCTTGCCGTCTCACTCGCTTGGGCGACCGGATCGGGCAGACGCCCGCCAGCGTGGCTTCTGCCCCGCACTATCTCGCGGGTGACGAGCCGCCGCACCCGCGCCGCTGCCCTTCCCCCAGGATTGGGGGAAGGGGCCGGGGGACGCGGGCCGTTCCCGCCCCCGGTCGCCGATCCTGACCGTCAAAGCGTACCGAGCATCCGGGACCAGGTGGAGGATTGAGAGATGGCACGACTTGTCGGACGAACCCGCCATAGCGGGCTGTGGCTGCTGACCTTGCTGATCGTGGTGGCGCTGGTTACACTTGCGCTGGTGGCGTTGCTCGTGTTTGGTGGACGCGCCGCCCCGGTGTTCATGGAGACGATCGGAGTCTGAGCGAACGCCGAGTGGCTGATAGCAGTGAGCGTCCGGTTGGCGTCTTCGACTCGGGAGTCGGCGGACTGTCGGTCGTCCGCGAGATCCAGGCGCGCCTTCCCGGCGAACGGCTCCTCTACCTGGCCGACTCGGCGCACTGTCCATATGGCGCTCGCTCGCGGCAAGAGCTGATCGAACTCACGCGCGGTATCACGCGCTGGCTACTGTCTCAGGGAGCGAAGCTCGTCGTCGTGGCCTGCAACACGGCGTCAGTCGCAGCGCTTGGTGCGCTGCGGTCCACCTTTGACGTCCCGTTCGTCGGGATCGTCCCCGCCGTCAAGCCGGCCGCGCTGGCGACTCGAACCCGGCGCATCGGTATCCTCGCGACGCCGGTTACCTTCCAGATGGAGATGTTCAACGATCTCGTGCGCAACTTTGCCGCCGATGTCGAGGTGTGCCGCCAGGTGTGCCCCGGGCTGGTGGAGCTTGCCGAGCGCGGCATCGTCGCGGGTCCGGAAGTCGAGGAACCGCTACGCCGTTACCTCGAGCCACTGCTCACCGCGGGCGTCGACACGATTGTCCTGGGGTGCACGCATTACCCGTTCTTCCGACCGGTGATCGAGCGCCTGGCCGGGCCGGAGGTCACCGTCATCGATACCGGTGACGCCATCGCTCGGCAGGTCGAGCGAGTGCTCGGTGGGCAAAGGCTGCTTCGTCGGGACGGTTGCGGGGAGTTGCTCCTGGCGACCACCGGAGATGTGGTCCGTTTCGCGACTGTGGCCAGCCACTTGCTTGGCGCCACACCGAACGAGGTCGTCCCGGTGGATCTGGACGCGGACACCCCCGCGCCTCACCGCCCGACACGGCGAGGGGGCGACGCGGTGACCCTCCCCGACTCCGGCGACCTCACCCCCTGACCCCCTCTCCGTCGACGGAGAGGGGGTCAGGGGGTGAG
>JACPQP010000487.1 GCA_016190465.1 Chloroflexota bacterium | reverse complement strand
TCGATCTCGTCCAGCAGGATCACCGAGTACGACTTGCGCCGCACCGCCTCGGTGAGCTGCCCGCCCTCCTCGTAGCCGATGTAGCCGGGCGGGGCACCGACCAGTCGGGCCACCGAATGACGTTCCATGAACTCCGACATGTCGATCTTGATCATCGCGTCGTCGCTGCCGAAGAGGAACTCGGCCAGCGCCCGGGCGAGCTCGGTCTTCCCCACGCCCGTCGGGCCCAGGAAGATAAAGCTGCCAATCGGTCGCTTCGGGTCCTTGAGACCGGCCCGAGCCCGCCGGACCGCCCGGGCGATGGTCACGATGGCCTCATCCTGCCCGACGACACGCTTGTGCAGCGTCTCCTCCATCTTGAGGAGCCGGGCCGACTCCTCCATCGCGATGCGCATCACCGGGATGCCAGTCCACATCGACACGACCTCGGCGATATGTTCCTCGGTCACCTTTGGTCGCGCGCTCTGCTGAGTCTCTTGCCAGCCCTCTTCCAGCTTGTCGATCTTCTCGCGCAGTTTGATCTCGCGGTCCCGCAGGTCGGCGGCCAGCTCGTATTGCTGGGCGCTGATCGCCGACTCCTTCTCGCGCTGGACCGCTTCGAGCCCGTGGACGGCCTCACGGAGTGAGGGCGGCGTGGCCGCTTTCTGCAAGCGAACTCGCGAGGCCGCCTCGTCCACCAGGTCGATCGCCTTGTCCGGCAGGAAGCGATCCGGAATGTAGCGAGCGGCCAGCGCGGCGGCTGCCTTCAGCGCCTCGTCGGTGATCTCCAGCCGGTGGTGCTGCTCGTAGCGCTCCTTGATGCCCCGCAGGATCTCGATGGTCTCCTCGGTCGTCGGCTCGTCCACCATCACCGGTTGGAACCGTCGCTCCAGGGCAGCATCGCGCTCGATATACTTGCGGTACTCGTCGAGGGTTGTCGCGCCGATACACTGGAGCTCGCCACGAGCCAGGGAGGGCTTGAGGATGTTGGCGGCGTCCACGGCGCCTTCCGCTGCGCCGGCGCCGACCAGCGTGTGCAGCTCGTCGATGAAGAGCATGCAGTTGCCGGCCGTCCGAATCTCCTCGATGATCTTCTTGAGGCGCTCCTCGAACTCGCCCCGGTACTTCGTACCGGCGACGAGCGCACCGATGTCGAGGGTCAGGAGCCGCTTGCCCAGCAGCGTCTCCGGGACGTCGCCATTCACGACGCGCTGGGCGAGCCCCTCGACGATCGCCGTCTTCCCGACGCCGGGCTCGCCGATCAGGGCCGGGTTGTTCTTTGTCCGACGCGACAGGATCTGGACGACGCGCTCGATCTCGCGGGTTCGGCCGATGATCGGGTCCAGCTTGCCGGCCCGCGCGGCGGCGGTGAGGTCGATGCCCATCTGATCGATCGTCGGGGTGCGAGTGGGCTGGCGCGACTCGTGCTGGGTGTAGCCCTGGCTCTGGCTGAGGACGTGGATGACCTGGGCCCGCACCTTGTCGAGGCTGACGCCAAGGCTCTCCAGAACGCCCGCGGCGATGCCTTCACCCTCGCGCACCAGGCCAAGCAGCAGGTGCTCGGTGCCGATGTAATGGTGGTTGAGGCGTCGGGCCTCGTCCACGGCGAGTTCGATCACCTTCTTCGCCCGGGGTGTCAGGCCAATCTCGCCCATGACCATGCGGTCGCCCCGGCCGATGATGAACTCTACCGCCGAGCGCACCTTGTTGAGCTCAACGCCCATATTGCTGAGCACCTTGGCGGCCACGCCATCGCCTTCTCGGACCAGGCCGAGGAGGAGGTGCTCCGTCCCGATGTAGTTGTGGTTGAAGCGCTGGGCCTCTTCCTGGGCAAGCGTGAGGACCTTCCGTGCTCGCTCGGTGAACTTATCGAATCGATCTCTATCTGCCACCTGACTGCTCCCCCCAGGGCCCGAGGCGAGGAAACTCTCCCCCCGAGCCTTGCAAGTACTATGCCGCCTGAACCGCACCCTCGTTTACGACACCCCGGGCTCCGGGCTTTCACCACAAAGTCACAAAGAGTTGTCGTAGCCCGCGTTATCCCTTCGTGTCTTTGTGGTGAACCCCGTGCTCTGCATGCCCGGCGTCCTCGGAACGGCTCTCATCGACCACGAACTCCGGATTCGTGACCTGCCGAAGGCTCAACCCCAGCCGCCGCCGCGATGGATCCACCCGCAGGACGCGCAGGGTCAAGACGTCACCCTCATTGACGACGTTCCGCGGGTGGGTCACGCGTCCTTCCGCCAGCTCGCTCACGTGGATCAGTCCCTCGATCCCCTCTTCGAGCCGAGCGAACGCGCCAAACGCCGCTAGCTTCGTGATGGTACCGGTCACCAGGTCGCCCGGCTTGTAGCGCTCGGCCGCGGTCGTCCAAGGCTCCGGTTGCGTGCGCCGGAGGCTGAGGGCGATCTTCTTCTTCTCGCGGTCGATCATCAACACCCGGACGTCAACCTCCTCGCCGACTTTGAGCACCTCACGGGGGTGGCTCACCGGCTTCCAGGAAAGCTCCGACAGATGCACGAGCCCGTCCGCGCCGCCCAGGTCGATGAAGGCGCCGAACTCGGTCAGGCTCGTCACTCGCCCGTGACGGATCTCGCCCTCGCGAAGCTCGGCCAGCAACTCCTCTTTCCGTTGGCTCCGGCGTTCCTGAACGACCGCGCGCTCGGAGAGGATCAACCGGCTGCGTCGCCGGTTGACCTCCAGCACCTTGACGGAGATACGGTGGTGCAGCATCTCGGCGAGTTGCTGGCGAATCTCGTCCTCGCCGACGCCCGTGACATGCAGCCCGGCGACCTGCGACATTGGAACGAAGCCCCGCACCCCGTCGGCATCGACGATCAGGCCACCGCGATTGTGGTCGACGACCTCCGCCTCAAGCATCTCCCCTTCCTCGAACTGCCGCTGCACCGTGCGCCAGCTCTTCTCTGCCCGCGCGCGGCTCAAGGAAAGGATGGCGCGACCTTCCTCGTCCTCGAGTTGGATGACGAGCACCAGGACCTCGTCGTCCACGTGAACCTGGTCGGCCTCGATCAGCCGTTGCGCCTCAAAACCGGGGATGATCCCCTCGGACTTGAGGCCGATGTCGACGAGAATGCCATCCCGGTCGACCGCCGCGATGACTCCCGCGACGACTTCACCCCGGCGGAGCGTCGGCATCTCTTGCTCCGCCCCGGCCAGCAGATCTTCCATGCCGACTGTCCCCTGGTCCACAGACTCGGAGTCGCCAGGGGTGGGGGCGCGCCGGTTGCGCTGCCCGTTGGCCGGGCGGATTCCCTCACCTTCGGGAGCGTGGAGCGACTTCGAGCTCTCAGTCATCGGCGCTTCCTTACGTCGCACCGGCCTCATCGAGTAGGGGCGAGCCTTGGGTTTGCCCTCTTCCAGGGACGACTACCCCTCCGCCAGGGGCCTCGACGGCCAATCACGGTGGGCAGGGGCGTCATCGCAACTGTGGATTCGCCGGATCGATCAGGATTGCAGGTCGCCTGCCAGAGCCAGCCGCCATCTGAAACCGCCTTTGGCGAGTTTATTGTATCATAGGCGGTATTCAAAGACAAGAAAAGGCAACTGAGCAAGCGTCCCGCCCCAACTGTTGCGGGCCAGCGGGCGATCGAGTACACTTGATAGAGAAGCGGACCGCCTCTCTCCCTCTCCCGCGGCGGGGACAGAGGGTGAGGGGGGGGCGAGAGAGGGAGCGCATGGCCCTTCCCAAGCGCGACATCGATCTGATCGCACTCAAGGCTCTCAGAAGGCGCTACGGCGTTGTCTACCCGAAGGGACAGGTGATCTTCCGCGAGGGCGAGGCGTCGCGCCAGTTTTTCATCGTTCTCCAGGGCCGGATCGAGATCACCCGTCAGCTTCCGGACGTCGATGGGAGCGGGCCTGGCCGCCAGGTGCTCGTCACCCTCGGCCCCGGGGACTTCTTTGGCGAGATGGCGGCCTTCACGGGTGAGCCACGATCAAGTGATGCAATCGTCGTGGAAGACGCCTCTCTCCTGTACTTCAACGAGCGGACGGCGCTCGAGTTGCTCCGCACCAGCCCGCAGTTCGCGCTTGGCCTCATCCAGACGCTGTGCGACCGCATTCGGAACAACAATCTGCAGCTCGCCGAGATGCGGGTCGAGGTCGAGCGACTCCGCAGGCTCCTCCCCGTCCAGGATTCCGCGCCGGAAATGCCGCCCGCGGCGACGGCGACCGGGCAGCCAGCGGTCGCCGCGGGGGCGCCGGACGGGGCGGCTGTGGCGTCCGATATCGATCGACCGGCCAGGCCACTGGACGAAGAGACCTTTGCGCTGAAGGACCTGACGTGCCCGGTCTGCCGGAAGACGTTCCCGTTCCCGATCGTGCGGAGCAAGCACATCCGCGTGATTGGGCGCGATACGGACTTCCGTGAAGTCCACGGCGGGGTCAATCCCCTCCACTACGCGATCGGCGTTTGCCCGCAGTGCCTCTACGCTGCCTTCCCCGAGGACTTCGCGCCGCTCGAACCGACCGTGGTCAACATGCTGCGCGACGACGAGCTGCGACGCCGGGCCGCGTTCGGTGGGTTCGATTTCTCGGGTGCCCGGGATGCGAGCCTCGCCGCACAGAGCTACGAACTGGCCCTCCGATGTGCGACTCTCCGTCGAGCCGGCCCGGACCGCCGCGCGCGTCTCCACCACGCCCGCGCGTGGATCGCCCGCGAGATGCAGGACGCGGAGGCCGAGCGTGGCTACCTGGGGCAGTCGCTAGCGGATTACCAGTATCGTCTCGAGCACGATCATGCGATGAACGCCGATACCGAGGGGGCGCTGACGTATCTTCTCGGCGACCTCTCGCTTCGCCTGGGCAAGCCGGAGGAGGCACTCAACTGGCTGCGGGCGGCGATCGACCACGACTCGCTCAAGCGAAAACCAGCGTTGATGCGGGTGGCACGCGAGCGCCTGGAGGAGGCGCGCCTCTCCGCGCGGCAAACCCAGATGAGCGAGGCGTAGCTCTTTTTCTTTCCTTCTTCCAGTACCCTACCGTCGGGTCGAAGTTCGGTAGACCTCAGGGCTGGCAATCCCGCCGCGCGATGTCGCGCAGCACCGCCAGGATCGTCTCCCGTTCGTCCTCGCTCAGCCGGTAACCTTTTTCGCGGTGATACCGCTCGACGACACGGTCGAACAAGAGGAGGGTTACTGAGGCCGCGCGCGGCGACACGGCCGTCAGTGTGCGGCTCAAGTAGGTGACATCAAAGCCTCTCGTCATCTCATGCGGTCTCTCTCTCCCTGTTGTTCTCGCCCGGGCTCATCCTAGCACCAGGGGGGCCCGCGCGTCAACGCCGCTGGCCGGTCGGGGCTGGACTAAGTAGGTATCAGAAAGTTTTTGATGGTTTTGGGGACACCCCAAACCCCGCCAGGACGGGCTCCGCCCGTCCTGGACCTTCCCAGGACGCAGGTGAACTTTCCGCGACCTACTTAGCCTGTTGACCGCGGTGACGATGCGCCGGTAGAATGGCTGGGAACCAGCGGGGGTCTGGCGCTGCCACCGTAGCCGTCTGCATTCAGGCAGCGGACCCCTCATTCGCAGGGAGAGAGGCGAGAACCCGGCTTGCGCTACCTGAGCCGCCCCTTCGTGCTGCTGGCCGTCACGATGTTTGCCTACCAGTTCGCCTTCTCCGCTAACCGCGCGATCCTGAACAACTTCCTCGTCGAGGACCTCGGGATCCGCGCCAATCAGATGGGCCTCCTGACGACCCTGCGCGAGGTGCCAGGCTTCCTGATGGTCGCCATCGTCGCGCTGACCATGCGGGTCTCCCCGTCTCGCCTCGCCGCCATCTGCATGCTGGTGATGGGCGTGGGATTCGCCGCCCACGCGCCCGCCCGCTCGTTCGCGGGTGTCGTGCCGGGGGTGGTGATCGCGAGCGCCGGCTTCCACACCTGGATGACCCTGAGCAACGCATTCGGCATGGCCGTGGCCCGGCAGGGGGAGACCGGACGTACGCTCGGCCGGATCCAGTCTGTCGGGATGGCCGGTTCCCTCCTGGCGATGGGGCTGACCCTCCTGTCGATCAATCAGCTCGGCTTCCGCACCACGTTCGTCGCCTCGGCGGCCATGCTCGTCGTCGGGGTCATCGCCATCTCCCGCTTTCCCGCCGACCTGGTGAAGCGCAGCCCGGAGCGGATCATCCTCCGGCGGAAGTACGGCCTGTACTACGCGCTCAGTACCCTCAATGGCGCCGGGGCTGATGTGTTCCTGGCCTTCGGCGTCTTTGCGCTGGTGCAGCACTACGCCATCGACGTCCGGACGATCACGCTGCTGCTCATCGTGTCGAGCGTGCTCAACATGTCACTCGCCGAGCGGGTCGGACGACTCGTCGACGCGCTCGGCGAGCGGCGGACGATGACGTTCAGTTACTCCATTCTGCTCCTGGTATTCCTCGGCTTCGCGCTGGTCCCCGACCGCAACCTGGCGATTGCGCTGTACCTGGTCTACAACGTCACGTTGCTGTTCAGTGTCGGCGTCAACACCTACCTGAAGCGGATTGCGCCGCCGGAGGACATCCGCGGCTGCCTGGCTATGGGGCTCACGACGATGCACGTCTCGGCGATGGTTCTACCTCTGGTCGGCGGCCTGCTGTGGATGAGCTACGGCCTCCCGGCCCCGTTCCTGCTGGGCGCGGTCTTCATTGGACTCGCGATGCTGGTGACGCAGCGCATCCCGAAGCCCCAGCCGGTTCCCGTGGCGACAACTGGCTGAGTAGGTATCAGAAAGTTTTTGATGGTTTTGGGGACACCCCAAACCCCGCCAGGACGGGCTCCGCCCTTCCTGGACCTTCCCGAGACCATCGCGAACTTTCAGCGACCTACTTAGAACCATGTCCTCAGAAAATGGGATCCTCGAGGTACATCGAAAACGGGTTCGTGTGGTCGATGGTCTCGGTGCGCGTCATCGCGCCGGAGGCCGTCTCCCGGATGAGCTCATAGAGCCGCTCGCCGGCCTCCTCCAGCGACTCGGTGCCCTCCAGCACCGGGGCCGAGCAGAAGTCCACGCTGTTGGCAGCCCGCTCCTGAGTGCGTCGGTTGGCGGTGAGCCAGAGGAGTGGGGCCACGATGCCCGTCGAGGGGTCGAGGATTCCTCCCACGGGCACGCTGGCGCCGCCGAGCTGGAACATCACCATCTGCGCACCGGCCGCGGCGTAGCTCGGGAAGAGGTACTGGCCGTTCGCGTTGTTGTCCACGAAGTAGAGCCCGGGTCGGGGCGGGCGCTCGCCGTAGCTCAGGACTCCCTGGATTGGCTGCGAGCCGGCCTTGTGGATCGCCCCCAGCGACTTCTCCTCCAGCGTGGAGATTCCGCCGGCGAAGTTCGCCGGCACCGGGTTGATCGTCCGGATATCTTCCCCCACGGCCTGCCCACGCTCCTCCATCTTCCGAGCGACGGCCAGGATCTGCTCGGCCACCTCAGGCGAGACGGCCCGCCGGGCCAGCACGTGCTCGGCGCCGATGATCTCGGTGTTCTCGCTGAACATCGCCACGCCTCTCGCGGCCACCAGCCGGTCGTAGACGTAGCCGACGACGCCGTTCCCGACCAGCCCGGATGTCGCGTCGGAGCCGCCACACTTCATCCCGAGCGACAGGGCGGCGTCGTCGGCCGGCTCCCGTTGCGCTCGCGAGGCCCGCCAGACCATCTCTCGGGCCACCTCGATGCCCTTCGCCAGCAGGCCGAGCGTCCCCCCGCACTGGTCGGCAGTGAGCACCGCGACCGGCTTACCGGTGCCGGCCACCTCGTCGGCGATGCGCTCCAGGCTCAGCTCGGCGTAGGAGCCGCCGGCCGAGTTTCCCTGCACGAGCACCCCGGCGACATTGGGGTTCTTCCCGATGTTGGCCAGGAAGCGCGCCACGGTCTCTCGGTCGCGCCGGGCTCGGGTATTTCCGGTCTCTGATGTGGCCAGCGTGACGGTGCCCCGCACGAACTGACAGATCTTCGTTGCCACCAGCCCGCCTGGCACGATCAGCACGTAGTTGCGCGCTCCGTAGGAGCCGTCGGGCCGGCGATATCCCAGCCAGGTCATGGCGCTGCCTCCTTGACGCAGGGGTGGGCGCCAGCCATCAGCGATCAGCTTGCGCCGCCGGCGCCACGGAGTTGGAAGCCACGGATGGACGCCGATGATTACACATCGCGACGTGCCAGGTCGCCGCGCCCGCGCCGCCCGACGAGGTTGTGGACGTGCACCAGCGCCCCCGGTGGGATGTCCGCGGACGCCTCGCCGATGACTTCCCCGTACTTGACGACGGCCTCTCCTCGGGGGATGTGGGCCAGGGCGATCTTGAAGTTGCAAGGGATCTCCTCGCGTGCGACCACGGCCGAGGTCTCCCGGCCTGTGGTAACCACCACCGCTTCTCCGGCGACCGCCGTCTCCACCATCGTCGCCACGTTGTCCCGGAGCGTGACCCGCATCGCGCGCTTCGCCATCAGGCTCACCTCACCAGGCGATCAGCAGTCAGCCGCGCGCACTCGGCCCTCAGATAGCAGCAGTCAGCGAAGACGCCGGCGCCAGGGCGTTCCGGCGCTGATCGCTGAAAGCTGGCGGCTGGCCGCCCCTCACCCTTATATCAGTCCCTCACCCGTCTGACAAGTGCGTTGGTCGTCGGTGACGGCCCTCGGCAGCCCGATGTTGGTGGACGCGAATGCGAGCAGCGGCACGGCCGCCATGATGACCAGTGCGAGCATCACCTGATTTGCTCGCGAGACGCTGAAGGAACGAAAGAGATCGCGCTGTCCATCCGGACTCGCGTCGTCGGCGGGCGCGAGTACCGGGGGGCGACGCGGAGACGCGGTGACGCGTCTCCGTGTCGCCCCTTCACCGCGTCTCCGCGTCGCTGCATCTACGGCTGCGACACCGTACGCTGCTCGTGCTGCTTGCTCTGCTGCAACGCCCGACGTTGCTTCTCATACTGACGC
>JACPQP010000486.1 GCA_016190465.1 Chloroflexota bacterium | reverse complement strand
GTTAGCGCCTATGGGCGGGTGCCCCTACCGTAGGGGCGGCCCCCTGTGGCCGCCCTCCTCGCACCCGTTCGGCGAACAGGTGGGAGACCCACGCCGAGCCAAGGGGGATGAGCTGATCGACGACGCCAGACCTGGTCGCCAGGACGCCCCACTCGGGGCGAGCGATCAGCGACAGCCGGGCGAACGGGTAGTGGCGACGCAACGCGGCGAGCGCGGGTAGCGTCAGGACGAAGTCTCCCAGCGCGCCGGCCCGCAGGATGACGATCTGCCGGAAGGCGTCGAGCAGCGGCGATTGCGGAACCAGGAACCGCGGTAGGCGAGTGCGACCATCTCTGATGCCGGAAGGCGTTGAGCACAGTGCAAACGACATGAGCAGTATCGCACGACCAGATGCTGCAACCATCTCTGATGCCGGAAGGCGTTGAGCAAAGTGCGAACGACATGAGCAGTATAGCACGACCCGCAGCGCGGGCAGCGGGGAACCCCCAAGGGGGTGCCCCTACCGTAGGGGCGGCCCCCCCGTGGCCGCCCTCCTCGCACCGGGTCGGCGAATGCGCGGGCAGCGGGGCACCCCCCGGGGGCTGCCCCTACTTCACGTGGGGCGGCGGTGGACCCTGTGACTCCACCTGGGCGACGACTTCCTGGGCCGTCTCGTAGGTCCGCGGCGGAAGACGCAGCAGCGCCGCCATGACGTCGCTGGGCGTGTTCCCCCGCTGCGCCTGGGCGAGGACGGCGTCTCGGGTCGCGGGGTACGGCGCCGCGCCGACGTAGTCGAGCACGCGGGAGAGAAACTGGCGCCACTGGGATGCGTCCACGGTGTCCACCTCGTACGCCTTGAGCAACATGCGGAGGTCCTGCCCAGGGGGGCTGCCCTCATCCCCCAACCCCTTCTCCCAATCCTGGGGGAAGGGGAGCCATCCCCCTCTCCCAGGATTGGGACCGGCTTAGGAACGGCGGGCAGGGGGTGAGGGCCGTCCCCCTGGGCAGTATACCCGGGGAAATGGTACGTGACAAGCAACACAACTCGCGGAGGTCGGCCGTGCGTGAAGGCTACAGCTTACTGACCAGACTGGGCGAGTGCACCATCGTCGTCGAACGACCGACGCGCGAGCACCCGCCGGCCGCGCCGGATACCGTGCTCGCGGCGATCGCCGAGTGGCCACTCGACGAGCGCGACGACCGGGCCATCCAGCGAGCTATCCGCCAGGCAGATGGCATCCCGTACGTCTTCGGACGGATCAAAATCGTACCCTACCCGGGGGAGCTCGAGCCCTTCGGGATCAAGATCAGCAAGGACCGGCTGACCGCTTGCCTGGTGCCGTGGGCGATGGCCCCGCTTCAGCTCGCCTCGCCCGATCCGGTCCACCACGCCCTCCAGGCTGCCGGCGTCGGCGTCGGCATCGACACCGCCGCGATCGACGCGCTCGTCGGACGGCGGATCACCGGGCCCGTCGTCGTCGCCCGGGGCGCCCGGCCGATCCCGGGCGCCGATGCGCGGATCGAGCTTCTCGAGCCGCTTGCCCTGGAGGATCCGGCCCGACCGGGCCATGCCGTCGAGCCAGCGACCGTGCTCGCCTGGATCGAGCCGCCGAAGCCGGGCACACCTGGCCAGAGCGTCACCGGCGATGAGATGCCGGCGCCCCCCGGGCGGGGCGTCGATCTCGGCCCCCTGGTCGGTCCGGGAACGGCGCTCTCCGAGGACAGGACCGCGCTCCTCTCGGAGATCGCCGGCCACGTCGCGCTGCTCCCCGCCGACTCGGCGGCGCCGGCCGCGCCGAACGCGATCGCCGTGCGGGCGCCGGTGGAGCTTCGCCGGCTGGCGCGCCGGAGTATCCGGGGCCACGCCGAAATCCGTTGCCGCCGCGGCGAGGTGACCCTGCGCGTTGACCCGCCGGCCGAGGGCGAAAAGCCAGTGGAGGCGGCTCAGGTGCTGCGCGAGCTCGACGCGTGGCCACTCGACCGGCGTGACAGTGCGCTGATCGCGAGGACGATCGAGGAGGCTACCTGGGAGGAGGTCGTCGTCGGCCAATTCGAGCCGTCGCTGCCCACGTCGCCCGATGCGCTGTTCGCGCTCAAGGTCAACCCCGAGACCAGCGTCGCCTACGCGCTGCCCTGGGCGATCTTCCCCGCCCCGCCGATACCCGCCGAGGCGCTCAACAGGGCGCTGGAAGCCGCGGGCGTCCGCGTCGGGCAGCGGGAGCAGGCGTTTGCCCAGCTCAGCCGCGGGCTCTGGACGCGCCCGGCGCTGGTCGCCGATTTCAGCCTCATCCGCTTGCAGGTCGGTACCCTCGACGAAGCGCGGGAGCAGGCACTCAAGCTGCTGGGCGGAACCCCCGCCGAGATCGAGGTCGTCGTCGAGAAGGAGGAGAAGACCGGCTTCCTGGGGAGGGGACCGAAGATCCTCCACGTTCAGGCGCGACGCAAGCGCATCATCCCGCGCGTCGATGGGACGTACTTGCTTCTCTGCGAGCGGGGGAAGCTGATGCTGGTCGTCACTGCGGCTAAGGGTGGCGGCACGCCGATCGGCGCGGAGACCGTGCTCGAGGAGATCCGCAACTGGCCGCTCGACGCGCGCGACGAGGAGTCCCTCACCCTGACGGTTCGCAAGGCCGATGGCGTGCCGGCCGCCGTCGGCACCCTCAGCCCGGCCGAGGTCGGCGGCAGCCCGCCAGAGGACGCGCCACTGGCGGTGAAGATTGCCGCCGACGCGATGTCGGCGCTGCTTTTTCCATGGGCGACGGAACGGGTCGAGGCGACCCCCGAGCTCGTCCGAAGCACGCTGAGTCGCGCGGGCGTAAAAGCAGGCTTCGGCGACGAGGCCATCGCCAGCGCGACGCGCGAGCCGCTCGATCGGCCCGTGCTGATCGCGATTGGCAAACCACCGGTCGCCGGCACCGATGCCCGTGTCCACTACGACGTGGAGGGCCTTCGTGAGCCCGGCGAGGAAAGGGGGAGTCTGGACGGGAACGAGGCGGACGGGGCGGACGGGGCAGACGGGGCGGACGAGGCGACGGGCCGACGGGCCGACGGGGCGACGGGGCGAACGAGCGAGGGCACGAAGGCCGCCGAGCCGACCTCGGGCACGGCGGGCACACGGACCGCTGGCGAGGCCCCGCGGCAGGCCCGGGCGAAGCGAGTCGACTACCGCGATCTGGGCAATGAGCCGACCGTCCATCCGGGCATGGTGCTGCTGACGAAGACCCTCGCGACGCCGGGGGAGCCCGGCTTCAACGTGCGTGGCGAGGCGCTGCCCCCCCAACCCGGCAAGGACGTCTCGCTCGATCGGCTGGTCGGGGCCAACGTCGCGATCTCCGACGACAAGCTGCACCTCGTCGCCCAGGGAACCGGCGTGCCCACTCGGGTCGGGGGCAAGGTGGCGGTGCTCCCCCTGTACCGGGTCAATGGCGACGTGGACTTCCGCATCGGCAACATCGCGTTCGATGGAAACATCGTCGTGAGTGGCGACGTCCGGCCGGGCTTCAAGCTCAAGGCGACGGGTCAGATCCAGGTCCACGGCGCGGTCGAGGCCGCGCACCTCGAGGCGCAGGGCGACATTCGCGTGGGCGGGGGGATCGTCGGCCAGGGCAAGGGAACGGTTCGCACCGTTGGGGCGCTCATGGCCCGCCACATCCACTCCGCCGACGTGAAAGCAGAGGGGCTCATCCGGGTCGACGGCGAGATCCTCCACTCCACCGTCACGTCAAACAACCGTATCCAGGTAGGCGGACGGATCGTCGGTGGGCTCATCCGAGCGCAGATGGGCGTCAGCGCCCGGATCCTAGGCGCCACGACGGGCGCCCGCACGCGGATCCAGGTTGGCTGGATGCCCGGGGCCTCGCTCGCCAAGCAACCGAGGTCGACCGCCCCGGCCAGCGGGAAGACCAAGGAGGCGGAGCCGGTCATCCAGGCGCAGCAGATCTGCCCGGAGGTCTACCTCTGGATTCGCGGCGCGACCCTCAAGATCGACGCCCTGCGTCCCGGCGCGACGTTCCGAGAAGAGGAAGGTGATATCCGGGAGGGGATCGCCTAAGTCGGTTGCGGAAAGTCCCTTAACGGCTCCGGGAAGGTCCAGGAAGGGCCGCCGCCCGTCCTGGCGGGGTTTGGGGTGTCCCCAAAACCATCAAAAACTTTCTGATACCTACAGAGATGGGGGTGAATGAATGGATCTGGGACTGAAGGGAAAGGTCGCGATCGTGACCGGCGGGAGCCGGGGCATCGGCCGGGCAATCGCCATGGGGCTGGCCGCCGAGGGCTGCCGGGTGGCCATCGTGGCGCGGGGTGCCGAACGCCTGGCCACGACGGTCGAGGAGATCCGCGCCCTGGGCACCGAGGTGATCGGCGTCGTCGGCGACACGACCCGTCCCGAGGACGTGGAGAGGTTGGTCCGTGAAACGGTCGCCGCCTTCGTGGGGATCGATATCCTGGTGAACAACGTCGGCGGCTCGCGTCCCGGGACGTTCCTGGAGACCGACGACCGGCACTGGCAGGAAGTCTTCGAGCTCAACCTGTTCAGCGCGATTCGCACGAGTCGCCAGGTCATCCCGGAGCTACGGAAGCGCGGCGGTGGGCGGATCGTCAACATCTCGTCGATATACGGCCGCGAGTCGGGCGGGCCGACTTCCTACAACGCGGCCAAAGCCGCGGAGATCAGTCTGACCAAGGCGCTGGCGCGCGAGTTCGGCCAGGAAAACATCCTGGTCAACACGGTGGCGCCGGGGTCGATCCTGTTTCCGGGTGGGGGCTGGGAACGGCGCACGCAGGCCGATCCGGCCGGGATGGCCGAGTTCGTTCGGCGAGAGATGCCTCTCGGTCGCTTCGGCCGCCCCGAGGAGGTCGCCCACATGGTGGTCTTCCTCGCCTCGGAGCGGGCTTCGCTGGTCAACGGCGCCTGCATCCCCGTGGATGGGGCCCAGGGACGGTCGAATATCTAGCTCATAGAGCCAGCCGGCACCATCGAGGAGACCTGGATCAGGCCCCGTTGCAGCGCAATGGTGATCGCCTCGACCTTGTTGCGCGCCCCCAGCTTCCCCAGGATGTTGGTCCGATAGTTGTCGACCGTCTTCGCGGCGAGGCCGAGCATGTCGCCGATCTCTTTGCTCGTTCGCCCGGTCGCGATGAGCTGGAGGATCTCCTTCTCCCGGGTGCTGAGCTCGTCGTCAGGATGCGTCGGGAAATCGGGATGGTTGATGCACTCGACGACCAGGCGAGCGATCTTGGGATCGAGCGCCGATTGCCCGTGACTCACCGAACGGATCGCGTTCGCCAGCTCGGTCACCGCGGCCTGCTTCAGGATGTAGCCTCTGGCCCCGGCCTTCAGCATGCCGAACACGAAATCGCTGTCCTCGTGCATCGTGAGCGCCAGCACGTTGATCCGCGGGCAGCTCTGACCGATCGAGCGAGTTGCTTGGAGACCCGACATCCCGGGCAGGTTGGCGTCCATAAGCACCACGTCGGGGAGCAGCTCGCGGGCGAGCCGGACCGCCTGCTGGCCATCGCTGGCCTCGGCGATGACCTGGAAGTCGGGCTCGCGATCCAGCAGCGCGACCAGCCCCTGCCGAACCATGATGTGATCCTCGACGACGAGGATACGAATGCGATTCCCAGGTAGAGTTCCCATCAAAGCACTCCCTTCACCACGCTTGTCGCATTAGGACCGGCCTGATACTACGACGACGGATCGGTATCCCGATCGCCATTCCGAGCAGCGAAGCGACGCTGAACCTTGTGGCCCGCCCCGGGGGCCTCGTGCACCGGGGGAGAGCCCTCACCCCTCGCCGCCGTTCCTGATCTGGTCCCCGGGGGAGAGGGGTAGGG
Organism: Chloroflexota bacterium; assembly: GCA_016190465.1. GTDB lineage: Bacteria > Chloroflexota > UBA6077 > FW602-bin22 > JACPQP01 > JACPQP01. The sequence continues at coordinate 14,687 of JACPQP010000486.1, read as the reverse complement.
GGTGAGGGCGGCGGCGGCACTGTGGGCCCAGTCGGCCGAATGCTCGGCCGAATGCAAGGGGATCCGCAGCCGGACCATCGTGCCGCGCCCCTCGATCGAGCTGACCTCCAGGGTGCCGCCGAGCAGGCGTGCCCGTTCGCGCATGCCGATCAATCCAGTCGAGATGCGCCCGGTGGTCTTGTTTCGCGGCTGCTCGACCGCGAAACCCCGACCGTTGTCGACAACCACGACCGAGAGCTCCCCCGACGCGCGGGTGAGCTGCACCTGTGCCAACGTCGCCTGCGCGTGTCGAGCGACGTTGGTCAGCGACTCCTGGACGATCCGAAACACGGTCGTCTCGATGATCGGGCTGTAGGCGCCGGCACTGGGCGGGATGCCCGGATCGATGGTGAGCTCGATTGGCAATCGGTATTGATTGGTGCACTGTCGGACGAACCACTGGACGGTCGCGACCAGGCCAAGGTCCTCGAGCATCGGCGGACGAAGATTGAGCGTGAGCCGGTGAAGCTGGCGCGAGCAATCAAAAAGCATCGTGCGAATGGCCTGGAGCTCGGCGACGATCCGCTCACGGACCTGTTCTTCGGTGTCCGGTGGAAGCGTGTTGACGCAGAGATCGATCCGAAAGATGCTGGCGGTGAGGGCCTGGCCGGCCTCGTCGTGAAGCTCGCGGGCGACGCGGCGGCGCTCCTCCTCAATGAGCAGGAGCATCTCGCGCCGGAGACGCGCTGCCTCGTTGGTGTCTGCTCTGGCTGCGTGCTGCACGCCGGGCGTCGGCCGGCCGCCGATCGTCGCGCGCCTCACACGACCGCGATGGGCGCGGTGCCGCCTATCCGTATTCAACTGTCGCCTTCCCTCTCACCACGCGAAGGGGGGCACCCAGGGGATTTCAGATTTCAGATTTGATCTGCACTCGGCAATCCCCGTCCCCGCCGCTCCGTCTGGCACCAGCCAGCGACGGCCCCAATGCCTGATACCGCTACCTCAAGTATAGGGGTCGGCATCGCCGCGGACATCGCGACTCCCCCCTACTTTCACGGTGGCCGAGTACCGGGCGTGCCCTGGGGCTCTCCCTCATCGAGGTAGGTACGGGTACTTAGCTAGACTGTATCCATTCAGGCCGCGAAGGCGAGCGTCTCGGTGAGGCGCTCCAGTAGCGGCCGTGGGATTATCACGACATCGGGTCGATTCGGTGACAGGTGAAAACCCGCGACCGGCCAGAGTTGCTGGCGAACTAAGGCCAGAGTGTCGACAAACGTGGGCATCGGCTTGGCATACCAGGCTGCCTGGCGTATCGGCAGCCTACCTTGCTGGAGGAACTCCTTGGCCGATAGCGTGACCAGCGAGAACAGTCCCAACAAGGCCGGCGTCGTGCGCGCGATCGCCAGGTCTGACCATTGGCGCTGCGTTTCGACGCCCAGGTGCGCCCGGACTTCGTGAAAGGTGACCTCCAGTTGCCAACGCAACACAAACCATTCGACGATCTGCTGGGCACTGACGTCCAAGTCCGTACACAGGAGAGTTTGCGGCTCGAAGCGCTCCTCGGGGTCGCGGATCAAGACCCATCGGATCGGCACCGGAGGCATACCACCGTGGTACCAGATGGCCGTGCCCGTGGCAACTTCAATATCGCGCTGCTCTCCCCCAGACCACTGGACTTGCACCCGTCGCCACTCGGTCTGCGGGTCCACCAGTCGTGCCTGCAAGATCGGCTGCCGCTTGCCCTTGAGGCGCGGTCGTCCCACGGCCGACTTTTGACGAGGCGGCGGCGGCAGATCTGGAACTGGCGTGGGTCAAGAAGATGGAGGGGTTGCCACCTGTGCTACAATCCAGCCGAAGCAGTCCGCGCGCGGGTTGACGCTGCAAGGCGGCTTGCAGGCCAGGCCTGAGGATCGTCGCCGCTGGAGGAACATCGTGCTGATCGGTGCATCGTACTACTCGGAGTGCTGGCCGGCCGAACGCTGGCCAATCGATGCCCGCCTGATGGCCGAGGCGGGTCTCAACGTCGTCCGGATGGGCGAGTTCGCCTGGTCGCGCTTCCAGCCCACGCCGGAGCGCCTCGAGTTCAGTTGGATGGACGAGTGCATCGCCCACATGCGGGCCAACGGGCTCCGGACGCTGCTCGGCACGCCAACGCGGGTCGCCCCGCCCTGGCTCGTCGCGCTCGATCGGTCGATGCTGATCGTCAACGTGGACGGCAGCCGCGCAGCCTACGGCGGCCGCTACGAGTTCTGCCTGAACCACCCGACGTTCCGGGAGGCGGCGGCGGAGCTGGTTCGGGCGATGGCCAGGCACTACCGCGACGAAGAAGGCGTTCTGGCTTGGCACCTGGACAACGAGTACGGCGTCGGCATCTGCTACTGTGACCGCTGCGCCGTCGCCTTCCAGCGGTGGCTGCGCCAGCGCTACGGCTCGCTCGCCGATCTGAACCGCCGCTGGGGAACCGTCTACTGGTCGACCGAGTACACGGACTGGGACCAGATCGACACGCCGCGCCGGACCGAGAACCGGCAGAACCCGGCCGTCTACCTCGACTACCGGCGCTTCTTCTCCGACGTCACGATCGGGTTCGCGCGAATGACTGCCGACCTCATTCGCGCCACCGGCGACCGGCGACCGCTCGTCAGCAACCTGCACAGCGGGCTGGACCCCCATAACCTGGACTACCACGCGCTGGCGGAGTTCCTCGATCCGGTCGCGACCAACAACAACTTCCCGCACACCGACTCCGGCCAGATGAACCTCGACCTGACCCATGGGCTCAAGCGCAAGCCCTTCTGGGTTGTCGAGCAGCGGGTCTCGGGCGGTGGCGTGCCAGTGATGACGCCGATCAGTCGCCCCGGCGACGTCCGCCGCTGGACCTACCTGGCGATCGGTCACGGCGCCGACGCGGTGATGTACTGGGCCTGGCGACAGTACCAGCTCGGCCAGGAGCAGTACTGGGGCGGCATCCTCGAGCACGACGGCGAGCCCGGCCGCTTCTACGACGAAGTGCGACAGACGTGCGAGGAGCTCGCCCATCTGGCGCCGTTCCTCGACGGCACCGACGTGGTGCCGGACGTCGGCTTCCTCAACACGTACGATTCCCGCTGGGCGCTGGACGTCGAGCTGAACCATCCGGACCTGGCGTACGAGCGGCTGGCGTTCAACTTCTGGAAGCCGCTCCGCGACCGAGCGATCACCTGCGAGTTCACCCATCCCCACGCCGACCTCGGCCGATACCGTCTCGTCATCGCCCCAACGCTGCTGCTCATCGACCAGGCGACCGTCGCCGCTCTGTGCCGCTACGTCGAAGGCGGGGGCCTGCTGGTGTTGACGGTGCGGTGCGGCGTGAAAGATCCGAGCAACACGATCGCCGCGGGTGATCTCCTCGAAGCGTGGCGAGCCCTGACGGGCGCGCGAGTGGCCGAGTACTCCCCGCTGGCCCCGGTGGATCAGGCTGGCCGACTCCACAGCAGCTACGAGGAGGTCGAGATCTCATGGTCGCGCGCCGTTCTGGGTGTCAATGACACCCAGCATGGGCCGCTCCAGACCATCCGGCCCGTTCCCGGCTTCTTGCGGGCCGACTGCTACCCGGTCCGCACGTGGATGGAGATCCTGGAGCCGAGGGGGCCTGCCCCGATCGAAGAGAGGGGAAGCGCCGACGTGCTGGCGACCTACGGCGCCGACTACTGCGCGGGCCAGGCGGCGATCGTGCGCCATCGCCTGGGACGCGGCCAGGTGCTGACGCTGGGCACGCTGTTCGAGCGCGGTGGCCAGCGCGATCTCGTGGATTGGCTGCTCGCGGAGGCCGGTCTTCACCGACCGATCGAGACGACAGATGGGATCGAGGCGCTCGTGCGACGCGGGCCGCGGGGCAACATCGTGATCCTGCTGAACCACACCGCCAAGCCCCACGAGATCTGCCTTCCATCGCCGATGCGCGACCTGCTGGCGGCCGATGGTCAGGAGCGGGCGGTGGGCGAGACAGCGGTGATCCCCGCCCGGGGGGTCCGTGTGTTGAGCCCCAGCGAAGACCTCCTACCCGTCCTCCCTCTCCGCGTCGGATCCGGCTCAGGGACGGCGGCCAGGGGGTGACCTAACCCCCTCGCCCTCACCCCCTACCCCTCTCCCGCTTTACAGGGGGAGGTATCGGCGGGGCGATACCTCCCCCTGTGAGTACCCCTCTCCCCGCGGGCCACGCTCAGGAACGGCGGCCAGGGGTGAGGGCATATCCCTGGTGCCGAGCACGACCAGCTTGCCCGCGTAGCCGGCCAGGAGCAGCCGAAGGCGGGTTCCGTCGGGAGTATCTTCGTACTCCCCCACCGCGACCGTCCCGTCCAGCGGATCCCATACCTCCGGCTGTCCACGCGCCCGGAGCGTCACGGTGAGGTCCGCGGGCTCGGGGCCGCAGTTCGTCAGGAGATACACATCGTGTCCCTCCCGTCGCCGATGAAGCCCCAGCACGGCGCTCGATGACGGCTCAAGGTGGATGTCCGGGGGGACCAGCTCGCTCAGCGCCCGCAGCAACCCGGCGATGTCCGCGACCACGACCGCCCGGCCCTGCCCGACCGCGCGAGCAGCGTACTGCCCTCCGAACGGGATCCGCTCTCCGAAGAGCGCCAACGCGGCGTTCCGCAGATCGCGATCCTCCCCCTGCTGGGCCGATTTCGTCGGCAGCGGTGCGAACCCGACCACCACGCCACCATCCCGGGCGTACGCCTCCGCCCGGTCGAGCGTCCGGCGGTCGATCACGTCCATGCGGGGGAGGACCAGCGCCCGGTACCGCTCGTTGGCGATGACCAGTTCCGCTGCCCTCTCCCGTTGGGGGAGAGCGGGGGTGAGGGCGCCCCCGCCCCCTCTCCCCCTGGGAGAGGGTTGGGGTGAGGGCGCCAGCGCGTCGTCGTCGACGAGGTCGAAGTCGCGCTGGTGCTCCAGGAGGCTCCACACCAGCTCGCGGAACGGGAGCTCCCAGTTGGTCGCCTCGGCGGCGTAGCTCTCGGACCAGATCTTCGGCCGCTCGAGGCTGCCGATGGGCGGCAACATCAGGAAGTCCGTCGAGGGGACGTAGTGGGCCCAGATGGTGGTCATGGGATAGAGGACAGCCAGGTCGGCGACGTGTGCGCCGCCACGCAGGGCCAGACTGAGCCGAGCCGCGTAGTCGTTCAAGTGGCGCAGCTCGGCCGGATCACGTTTCCGCCAGGCGTAGAGCGTGTGCAGTTCGTCTACGCCCAGCGCGAAGAGATAGCCGATGGTGCCACGCATCTCCCCCACGCTCGTGGCCACGCCGCACCGGAGCTGATACCAGTCGGTGAAATCGGCGATCACTTCCTCCCGCTCCGCGACGTGCGCCACTGAGCTGACCACCTTCGGAGCGGGCAGGCACTGGTCGCGTGACTTGAAGGTCTCGAACGTCGCCGACAGGAGGTCGGGGCAGAGGACATCGGCCGGTGCGAGGAAGGGGAAGATCGAGCCTTCGAGTGCGGTGTGCACCACGAGGCTCTCCTCGCCCAGCGGCTGCGCCTTCAGGCGGACTCCCTTCGCGTGGCACCAGTCGCCGATGGTCCGCGTGAACGATTGTCCGCAGAGATCGCCGACGAGTCGGTAGAAGTCGCAGCGGACCCGGGCGGTGATCGGCCCCACGTCGTTGAACAGGGCCGGAAGGTGCGCCACCAGGTCGTAGCCGTATCGCACGGCGAACAAGGTCGGCAGCTCGGCCAGCCAGGGGATCACCGGGTACGGCGGAAACTCCGTCTTGACCGGAAACGCGGTGGTGATCAGCATCGGCTCGTCGGCGTGGAATCCCTCGACGACGTCGCCGAAGTAGTCCCCGACCCGCTCCCAGTACGCCTCGTGGTTAATGGCGACGAAGGTCTCGACGGCGCGGCGATCGAGAAGGTTGAGATAGGGCCAGTCCCCCGCGCCGGGATCGTGAGCGAACGTCCCGTCGAGCATCGGCCGCTCGATCAGCGCCGCAATGAGCCATCGGCCCGCTGGCAGGCTCACCGCGACCACGCCATCCACGACCGCGCTCTCCAGCCGGACGGCGCCAGCCAGGGAGACGTGGTCGCCCTCCCAGGGAAGCGCACCCACGTAGATCGGTCGCCCGGCTGGGAGGGGCAACCTCACCCCCTGCACCTGCCGTTCCTGAGTGGGTCCGCTAATGGAGAAGGGGCCGGGGGGCATAGGCGCTCGCTTCGGGTCACCTGGGGGAGAGGTCTGCCCCGGTGCCGCCGTGCCAGGCCCTACGTGAGCGCCTATGGGGCCGGGGAGTGAGGTCTGCCCCTCCGCGGGCAGCGCGACGTACAGGAGCCCCCTGGCCTCTCCCTCCGGGTAGCGCGCGACGACCTTCCCGGCCGCTTTCCCGCTCGGGCGCCCGCTGTCGTCCCGAATCCAGGCGCGCATCCCCAGTCGCCTCAGCTCCGCCAGTTGCGCCCGAAGCGTCTCCCAGTGCGCCTCGTCACCCAGATAGTTCTCGCGATTGAGTGCGGTCATAACGCCGCCAAAGCCCGATGCCTTCAGCCGCGCGAGCTCGTCCACTGACGCGGCCCAGTCGGGATTACCACCCGGCCGGATGAGCTGCGACGGGCGGTAGGCCAGGCCAGGGTCGCGAAAGTCGTCGGGGCGCATCGCCTTACCTCCCTCCTCTATTATCTATCCCTTGACTGACCCAGCCGACAGACCGCCGATCAGGTACTTCTGAATGACGGTAAACAGGATCAGCGATGGGACGATGGCGATCATCGCGCCGGTCGCGTGCGTGGCCCAGGAGAAGATGTACTGGTCCTTCAGGGTGAGCAGCCCCGGCGGCAACGTCATGCGCTCCGGCGAGCTGATCAACACGATGGGCAGCATCAGGGCGTTCCAGCTATTGATGAAGTTGAAGATGGCGACGGCCACCACGCCCGGCAAGGTGAGCGGCATGACCACGCGAACGATCGCGCCGAGGCGGCCGCACCCGTCGACCATAGCCGCCTCGTCAAGCTCGGTGGGTATCTGCTCGTAGAACTGCTTCAAGAGAAGGACCGAGAACGGGACCGCGAAGAAACTCTCGGCCAACAACAGGCCCGCCAGGGTGTTCGCCAATCGCAATTGGGTGAACAACACGAAGATGGGCACGATGACAAACACGGCGGGAAGCATCTGGGTGCCGGCCAGACCCAGCAAGATGGCGGCCTTCAGGCGGAAGCGATAGCGCGCCAGCGCGTACGCCGCGAGCAGGGCCAGCGCGAGCGCCAGCACACCCGATCCCCCGGACACGATCAGGCTGTTGAGGAACAGCCGCCCGAGCGAGAGCCCACGGACGGCGTCGGCATAGTAGTGGAGGGTGATCGGCCACGGGAAGTAGCGCAGGGGGACCTGCTGGTTGAGGGCGTCGGACATCAGCGACGTCCGGAGCATCCAGTACATCGGGAAGACGGTCCAGGCGCCGAACACCAGGAGTGGGAGCCGAACGAGCAAGGTGTGAGCCAGCAGACCGCGGCGTCGTCGGCGCATCGGTTACCTCACCTCGCCCTGGTCGAGCCGGAACAACCGCAGGTAGATCAGCGTGAACACCATCAACAGAGCGAACAGCAACACGGCCATCGCCGAGGCGTAGCCCACATCCGAGAAGCGGAAGAACTGGTTGAAGACCAGCAGGGCCATCGTTAGCGTGGCATTCCCCGGCCCGCCACCGGTCATCGCGAAGATGGTCTCGACCCAGTTGAAGGTCCAGACGGTCCGCAGCAGGACGGTGACGGCGATGACTCCTTTGAGCAGTGGGAGGGTGATGTACCAGAAGGTTCGCCAGCCGTCGGCGCCATCGATCGCCGCCGCCTCGTAGATGTCGTCGGACATGGCCTGGAGGCCCGCCAGGATCGTCACCGTGAAGAAGGGGACGCCGCGCCAGACGTTGGCGATGATGACGCCGTACATGGCCGTGTCGGGCGACGAGAGCCAGGCGATCCGGGCGCTTCCCAGACCTGCTCGGATGAGCAGGTCGTTGAACACCCCGAAGGGCCCGTGGAGCATCCAGGCCCACATCATGGCGCCCACCGTGGCCGACACGGCCCAGGGACTCAGCGCGAGCGACCGGTAGAGCCCGCGAAACGCGAATTCCTCGTTGAGGAGAAACGCGAGGGCCATCCCGAGGACGAGCTGCGGGATGACGTTGCCGATCGTCCACACGACGGTGTTGTTCAGCGATAGCCAGAACAGCTCGTCGTCGAAGAGCCGACGGTAATTCTCCAGGCCGGCGAACCCGCTCACCCAGGGCTTGGCCAGGTTGTAGTGTTGGAGGCTGTTCACCACCTCCAGCCCCAGGATGTAGAACATCCAGGTGAAGTTGAGCAGCACGGGCACCAGGAGAAAGGTGAGCAACCGGGGACGGAGCGATCGGACCGTGGCCCAGAGTCTTGCCCGACCGGCGCTCCTCGTGACGATCACGGGCTACCTCTACTTCCTGGCCTTCAGGTACGCCTGCTGCGCTTTGGTGAACTCGGCCGCCCAGCGGTCTGCCGCCTCCTTCGACTTCATCTTCCCGGTGAGGATCTTCTGGAAGTCGGGCACGACCAACTGAGCGGTCAGGCCAGCGTACTCGGGCAGCCAGTACGGGTTGACGAACGTGCGCTCGGGATGGTTGTTGGGCACGTCGTAGAACGCCTCGTACAACGGGTCCTTCAGGATGTCGCGCTTCATATCGCCGAGCATCGGCGCGATCGTCATGATCTGAACCTTCTGGCCCAGTTGCTCGGCGTTCTCCAGGGAGTTCTCCACCCCGTGCTCGATGGAGTGAAAGACGTAGCGGGCGGCGATCTCTGGCGACCGGGTGGCCGCCAGGACGGCGAAGCCGAAGCCGACCAGGCCCATGTACATGCCAGCCGGGCTGGCGGGCATATTCGCCGTCGCGTACTTCTCGCGCCCAAGCGTTACCAGGCCACTGATGCCATCGTCGTTGTGGATCATCATGCCGGCCAACCCGTTGAAAAAGACGTTAGTGAACTCCTGGAAGCCATCGCTCGGAGCGGAGGGCTGGGTCACCTTCAGATCGGTGTGCAAACCGGTGTACCACTCCAGCGCGGCCACCGCCGCGGGTGTGTTCAGCAAGCAGTTGCCGCTGTCGTCGAACCACTTGCCCTTGTTGGCGGCGACCACCAGGTTGAAGATGGTGAAGTCGGCCCCGACTCCGCCGCGCAACGAGACGCCGTAGATGTTCTTCTCGGGCTTGTGGAGCGCCCTGGCGACCTTGCCAAACGCCGCCCAGTCCCACTTCCCCTGCTTGTCCAGCTCGCGTGGGTCCTCCACGCCCGCCTCTTTGATCAGGTCCTTGCGGTAGTGGGTGCCCTGGTAGAAGATATCCCACGTGATGAGGTAGGCCGTGTTGTCAAGGAACCGACTCAGGCGCAGGTAGGCCGGCGAGTAGTCCTTGAAGCTCTTCCAGAGGGGCAAGTAGGGCTCCAGGCTCAGGAGCGCTTTCATCCCCACGTACTGCGCGATCCAGTTGAACCAGATGTCGCCGACATCGGGCGGGGTGCCCGCGGTGATCGCCGCCGTCAGCTTCTCCTGGTAGTTGGCGATCGGGACCGGGACGTACTCGATCTCGATCGAGACGCTCGGGTTCTCCCTGGTGTACTCCTTGATGAACTTCTGCGCCGCGTACTTGTAGGCCTGGGTGCGCGCGGGGGCCGGGTTCGAGTCCCACTGGACGAGCTTCACCGGACCCGCTGTGCCCCCCGCGGGCTTCGCCGCCGGCGTAGGTGCCACAGTCGGCTTGGCCGCGGCCTGGGTCGGTGGCGGCTGTGGCGGCGCAGCCGCGGGCTTCGCTGGCGGCGGAGTCGGGGTCGGCACCGGCTGCTGGCCGCACGCTGCCAGCAGCCCGGCCAGGGCCGTGAAAGCGGAAAGACCGATAACTCCCTGCATCACCTGTCGGCGAGCAACCCGCCGTGACCATCGCTGGCTAGACACGCGAACACACTCCTTTTTGCATATACGCGCCCACACCTGTGCCTTTTTTCACCGCAGTGGACACACTGCCAGGCACACACTCGATGCCGTAGTCAGGTCGCCATCATCGCCCGGGTTGGCGTATCCTTGTTGGCGTATCCCCCTTTCACCACCTCCTTCTGCCGGCCATCAGGCTACTGGTCATCAGCCCACCGGCCATCCGGGCGCTCCCGGCTCCCGCGCTTCCCCCTCTCCGCGTCGGATCCGGCTCAGGAACGGTGGCCAGGGGCCGACCTAACCTCCTGCCCGCCGTTCCTGATTGGGCCCGGCGCGGGACGGGGGCGTCCGGTCCCCCCTCCCCGCGCCCGCCCCCATCAGGAACGAGAGGGGGAAAGGGGGTGAGGTCCGGCCAGTGCGTGAGGTGTGGGTATCTCCCGGCACCATTCTCAGCCAGGTTTCCCCGATCGCGGCGGCGCGGCCGACCGGCGAATCGTGAGAGTCGTGGGCGCCGAAAGCGCCGCCGACGGAGGCTGCCCGCCGAGCTGCTGGAGCACCTCCCGCATCACCTGGCGACCGATCTCCCGCAGGGGGATGGTCACGGTGGTGAGCGGCGGCTCGGTGTCCTGCGCGGATGGGACGTCGCCGAACCCCACCACACTCACCTCGTCCGGGACGACGATGCCGGCGGCGCGAAGGCCGGCCAGGCAGCCAATCGCCATCTTGTCGTTCGCCGCGAAAACAGCGGTCACCCGCGGCGTGGAGCGAAGCAGATGCGGAACGACTCGCTGTCCGGCCTCGCGCGTGAAATCCCCCGCCAGGACGAGTCCGTCGGCGGACAGGCCGGCCTCGCGTAGCGCCTGGCGGTAGCCCGCCAGGCGATCGTTCGCGGTGGTCAGGCCGGGCGGCCCCGCGATGAACGCGATACGGCGATGTCCCAACTGGAGCAGATGCTCGGCCATCTCCCTGGCGCCCTCTTCGTTACTGATGCGGACGGTGGGGATCGGCAAGCCGTGTCGGGCAACGCCCACGATGACAACCCCGCGCTCGATCAGCGATCGCACCTCGTCCAGGCCAGCCTCCTCCTCGAAGCCGCCGGCGGCCAGGATGATGCCGTCGGTGGGGAAGCTGCCCATCCGGAGAAGGTACTCCCGTTCGCGAACGGGATCGCGGTCGGTGCTGCACACGAGCACCATGTACTGGTTGGCCGAGGCGACGTCCTCGATGCCCCGAACGATCTCGCTGAAGTAGGGGTCAGAGATGTCGTGCACGAGGACGGCGACCGCTTGCGAGCGGCCCGAGGCCAGCGTGCGCGCGGCCTGGTTGGGCCGGTAGTTCAGCGCCGCGGCGGACGCGAGCACCCGGGCGCGCGTCTCCGGGCCGATGGGGATGACCGATTCACGGCCGCTGAGGACCCGTGAGACGGTGGACAGCGAGACTCCGGCGGACCGGGCGATGTCGGCGATGGTGGCCCTGCCTTTCGCCACGCTACCCTCCACTCTGCGCAAACGCTTGCCGTATAGCGTTTATAGCACGAAACAGCCTGACCGTCAATAGGGGGCGGGGGATCGGGGGTGAGGGGTCGGGTGCCAGAGATCGGGGCTCGGGGATCGGCTGGTGTGGACCCGGGTCGCGGGCCGTGGCGACGTGAGGGCTGGGCCCAGCAGGGATCGAACCTGCGACCAACCGGTTATGAGCCGGCCGCTCTACCACTAAGCTATGGGCCCCCTACCACTAAGCTATGGGTCCCCATTGACCATTATAGGCCGGGTCGCCGGTTTCCTCAAGCGCGTCTTCCGACGGCAGTTTCTATCCTAGCCGGGAGGCCCTCTTCTGTAAAGCTCCTTATGGTGCAATCTCAGTCCGCAAAGGAGATACGTACATTCACCCATCTCTTCCGGGTCACCCACCCCGGCGCGCCTCTTCCCAGAGCGCCCGGAACGACAGAAAGTCGACCGGCTGATAGTGGGCGAGCTGGTTGCGTACTTGTCGGGCGCGCTCGACCGCGCAGCGATGCACAATCACATCGGGAGCGGCGCCGACTCTGCGGAGGACCGCCTCGATCGGGCCAAGCTCGGCGTCATTCGGGTCGAGTTGCAGTCGTTCCCGCTCGTCTGAGCCTAGTTCAAGCTCGGGCAGGCGAGCATACCAGGTCGGCCCGTAACGGCCGACGAGGAAGCTGCTCGTCCGCAGCCGGACACGGTCCACCGCCGGCAACAGCGATTCCGCCTGACCGCGCCAGATCCGCCGCGTGAGCTGCACGCGCTCGTTCTCGATGGCCAGGAGCGACGGATGGGCCTCGATCCCGTGCTCACAGCTCACGATCACCCGACCAGCGGACCAGTCGTCTCGTATCCGCGGTGGCGGGGCATCTGCTTTCCCCGCGCGGCTTGTCCCCAGGCAAGCCTGGCCAATACCGCGGTTCACCTGATCTGACCGCCGCGCCTGGCTGACCTCGCGGAGCACTTTCTCGAGATCCCCAACGTGTTCGGGCTGCGTCTCCCAGAGCGTTGCTGCCAGGGCCAGATCGCCCGGAGCGACGCCAGCGATCAGACACTCGACCCAGCTCGCTTTCACACCCCCCGAGTCGAGCAACTCGCGGCAGAGGACCCGAAGCTCTGCCGCTGACGGGAAACCCCACCACCAGTGAGCAACCAGGTTGCTTGCACCGGAGGCCAGGCCATCCGGAAGGGTCGCGGCCGGCTCGATCAGACAGATCGATCGACTACCGAACAGCCGGCCCACCACGTGCGCTGACTCGCGAACCCATGCCTGGGTCAGGGCAGACCATTCGCGTTGCCGTGGGGGAGGTAGGTCCCCGATGCCGACGATCCGCACGACGTCCGGAAACTCCGCCCGGACCAGCAGCTCGCCTAGTCGTGCACCGGAGCCGGCCTCACCGAGGATCGCGCTGGCCAGGGCCGCCGGGCACGGTGGAACACAGCCAGACGAGCGCGCGTCCCAGACAGCGGCGAGGCGATCGCGCCGGCGGAGTCGCTCGCCGAGCCACTCCCACACCAGGCCGTCAGGGATGCCCGGCGGCAGCAGCACCGCGACGCTGTTGCCTGCCTGCAGATCCTCGGCGACTCGGGTGAGAAACCGCCGGACCGAGGGTAAGTCCTGCACGGCCTGTTGCCAGAATTCATATCTCATAGCCCGCTCGCCCGCCCATCACTGGTTGTCAGCGGCGGGAGCCAACACCCGGCGGGCCAGCGGCTCGAGCGCGAGTTGGCCAGCCCGGCGGTCCAGGATGCCAAGCCGCTCGAGGGCCAGCAACGCCGACCGGATCTCGGGCGCCGCGCGCCCCAGTTCCTCCGACGCCAGCGCCGCGAGCTGGTCTTCATCGGCATACTCATCCTCGCCCAAGAGTGAGGCGAGCGTCTGATAGAGCGGCCTGGCAAGTTCCCACGTGTCCATCCCAAGCGCCGACCGGAAAGCGGTGGCGGTCTCCGAAGCCGGGTCAGCCAGGTGGCTGGCCAGCGTCTTCAGGCGGGCAGCGAGCTTGATGTCCGGCTTGGCTGTGCCCACACTGAACAGCGACTCGATCAGGATCGAGTAGCCGCCGGTCGCTTTGGCAATCTCCTCGGCCGCGATCTCGCTCGCACTGGGCAGATCCATCTCCGCGAGTCGCCGCCGCAGGGCATCCACCGACCAGCGGTAGAGCACGGCGGCGCCGCCCTGGCTCTCCCACTGCAGTCGATCGCCGTCTGGCAACCCGAACCAGACCGGCAACTTCTCGGCGCTTACCAGCACCACCAACCGCACCCACTGGCCGGGGGCAAGGTCGAGCTGCCCCAGGGTGTCAAAGGCATCCTTTGCGAAGTCGGACAACTGTGAACGCACTCACCGCGTACGCTGACCTGCGTAGGCTCGGCCAACCGGTCCTGCGGACTCGCGAGGTGGCGGCTCGTCTCCAGATGTCGGACAGTACCGCCAACTCCTTGCTCAAGCGACTGGAACGGGCGGGGCTGGCGACACAGATCCGCCACGGCCTCTGGACGGTGGTGGCAGTAGATCCCCTGGCCTTGCCGGAGCACCTCACCGCTCCTTATCCCAGCTATGTCTCCTTCGAGACGGCGCTCTTCCAGCACGCCATGATCCAGCAAATCCCGCCTCGCGTGACCGTCGCCTCCGTCGGTAAACCCCGCACCGTCAAGACGGCACTCGGGACCTTCGTCATCCGGCAGATTTCGGCTCGCCTCTTCGGAGGCTTCGAAGATCGCGACGGCGCCCGGATCGCGACCCCTGAGAAGGCGCTCTTCGACACGGTGTACCGCGCGGCGCAGCGCGGCTGGAAAGCGGCGTACTTTCCGGAGATTGAGCTACCCGACACATTCGACGTGCCAGCGCTCAGCCGCTGGATCGAACTGATCACGTCGCCGAAGCTCCGCGCCATGGTGCCCGCGGTCTTGCGAGACCTCGGCATTCCGCTTGCCCTTGCGCTCGACCGCAGGCACGTTGGAAAACTGCTCCTCACCAGGGAAACATTCGTCTCGCCCCTCAATGATGATTTGACCGTCATTCAAGCCCACGCCTGGGTTTGACCCAAAATAGGACATGAGGCGATACCCGCTGAAGAAGGGGGTATGGCGGGAGTACAATTCGATGGTATGCGGAGATCGTCAGGAAGCCATTCGCGCGATACCCCGTGACGTACTTTGCGAGGTGCTATACTGGAGATGAACCCACCTTGATCCCGGAGGGCTTCCACCGTGGCGATCTCCTCACTTTTCCAGTCCGAGGTGCTACCGGTCCCGCTCGTCGCCGAGCGCCTCCTCGAGCCCATCGCC
>JACPQP010000483.1 GCA_016190465.1 Chloroflexota bacterium | reverse complement strand
TCATCATCCTGCACGCCGTGCCCAAACTGGATCTACTGTTCCGCCTGCTGCCAGCCGTCTACCGTGGCGCGCACCTGTCCCACCCGCGCGTCTCGTGGAGTCGGGCGCAGCGGGTGCGCATCAGCGCCTCGGACCTGGTACGCACGGAGGTCGACGGCGAGCCGACTGCCTGTGGCGATGTGGAGTTCGGGATTGTGCCCCGGGCGATCTCGGTGATTGTTTAAGAAACCTCTATCGGGCGGCCACCGTCTGCCGCCGAACGATACGCTGCCTCGAGGAACTCGACCGTTCGCTGGCCGACGATGCCCGGCGAGCGGTTGACGTCGCGGCCCAGGATCACGTCGATCAGGTTCGTCGCGGTCGCGAAGCGCGGGTAGCGATCGTCCGGCGGGATCGGACCGATGTGCTCCTCCCGGCCGTCGTGGTAGCGCAGGCCCAGCGTTCCCTGATTCATCTCCAGCAAGACGTAGCCGCGCGTCCCATACACCCGGAGGTCGTGCTGCCCCGGGTCACCGACGCCAAGGTTGCCGGTGCTGCCGACCACCCCGATCGCCCCGTTGTCAAACTGGATCCCGATGCCGTCGACCAGGTCGACCGGCACGTCGAAGTTGGCCATGAAGCCACTGACGCGCCGCGCGCGGAGGCCCGTGACGAAGAACATCAGCCCGGCCGAGTGGGTAATCTGGAGATGGCCCTGGCCGCCGCCCGCAAGGCGCGCATCGCTGTAGCTGCGCTCGCTGGGACCGGTCACCGGGTACTGAAAGACCGGACGATAGGCCTCGGGATTCCCCCGGTAGAACTCGATGACCATCGAGGCAAACAGGCTGGAGACGAACTGGATCTCACCCAACTGCCCCGATTGAACCAGCGACCGCGCCTGGGCGGCCAGCGTGGTGTAGTGCCACGGGTACCCGACGATGATCTCGCGCCGCTGCTGCGCGGCGAGCGCCAGCAGTTCAGCGCCGTGACGGGCTTCGAGCACCATCGGCTTCTCGATCATCAGGTGCAGGCCACGCTCGAGGGCGTACCGGGCAACCTCGTAGTGGGCATTGTGATTCACCGCGACGACGAGCCCGTCCAGTTCCTCCACGTCGATCATCGCCCGGTAGTCGGCGTAGGCGCGCCGCACGTTGAACCGTTCGACGGCCTGCTGGAGCCGCTGCTCGTTCCGGTCGGCAATTGCCACGAGATTGGCATCGGGATGGCCCTGGATGGCCGGCAGGTGGGTATAGGTTGCCCACCAGCCAACCCCCACGACACCGATGCGAGCCTGGCGGTCAGCCATGAAACCTCTCCTCTCTCTCAGTTGGGGGAACGGCCCTCGCCCCCTGCCCCCTCTCCCAATACTGGGCGAGGGGGTCCGGCCGCGCCCCGGTGCCGCTCCCCTTCCCCCAGTATTGGGGGAAGGGGCCGGGGGATGAGGGCCGTTCCCCCCCACGGGCGATGCCACAAACGTGTGGCGGACCCCCACCTTGGCACGGGGATTGCACGCTTTGACTACATCCTTCTGCCAGGTCGAGACAGGCCCGTCCATCTCGCGGGTCGGTTTGCACTCAGGACGTGCTAGCCGGCCCGCTTCTTTAGCGATCAGCAATCAGCAGTCGGCCGTCAGTCTGCGTTCATCTGCGGTTCCCGTTCACCCGGGCTCCGACCGGGCAAGCTGACCGCCGACAGATCCTTCATCGAGTCATGCCCTCGCGATCGCGAATCAGGTCCCACGAGAACGGGACGCCATCCGGAAGACGGACATCCGCCTCGGCAAATGGGATGCGCAGCTCGTCCGACGGGTTGTAGAGCTGGGTCGGATAGTTGACGAGCACTGCCGGTCGCTCGCCGACGACGACGAACCCGTGGAGCGTGTTCCGTGGGATGAGCAGCTCGGTCTGCTCGTCGCCGCGGCTTTCGCCCAGCTTGAAGAGGCCGATCGTGCCCCTCGTCGGAGAGCCAGGCCGGGCGTCGGCGATCGCGATGACCAGGTCGCCCAGCAGCACGACGAATCGGTCGTCCTGGTATCGGTGACAGTGCCAGAAGTCTTCATCGCGGGCGACCCCGGGGCGCGTGATGGAGTAGTACGTCTGCGCGAACGGTCGATCATTCGCGTCATAGACGTCGGCCCAGTCGGTGCGCAACGTCTCGACCAGAAGGCCGCGTGCATCCCGATTCACGCGCAGCTTGTGCACCACCACCCCATCGATCAGTCGGTCTGGCGGTTGCTCGTGATAATAAGTAATCAACTCAGGCTACCTATTCTCCCCGTGCGGGCTGGTTCCTGATGGGATCCGGATACTGGCGAAGGTCGACCTCGTGCCGGCTGAGCACCGGAGCAGAGACGGCCAGGTGGCCATCGACGGAGATCTGGAACGCGTGGTCTCCCCCCGACGCGTTCCACTCCACCCGCAAGCGGTGGCCCCGATAGGGCACCTCGTCGATCCGAAAGCGATCCAGGTGGAAAGGCAGTGGGTCGACTACCAACATCGGTTCCTGCTGGGGCTGGATACCGGTGACGTACTTGATGATGAGGTCCACGACCCAGGAGTGTTGATAGTCGTCGATGCCACGATAGACCGACGGCAGGCCGGTCAGCGGGTTGTAGTGCTCGAAGCAGTTGGGCCGCGAGGGATCCTGGTCGAAGAACATCATGCGGACGAAGCGCCGGATCAACTCAGCCGCTCGTACGCGGAGCGTCGGGTCCAGGGAGTAAGCAACTCTGGCGATCGCCTCAACCACGTGACTGTTGGTCATCGGCCAGGTCCGGCCGTTCCAGGGGCACGACTGACGCTTGCCCTTCCACTCAGCCTCGGCGTTGAACGACGGGTCTGACACGGCGGTCGCCGGCACCGGCCACGGCGTCCAGAACTCGTCGCTGTTGAGCAGGTGCAGATCGATCCCCTCCAGATGCCCCGGGCCGACCAGGTCGGTAAAGTACGGGTAGAAGCAAACGGCTGCCTTCACACCCGTCCGGGTCATCCCACGGGGATCGACGTCGAAGAAGAGCTGCTCCTCAGGATCCCACATCAGCGACCCGATGGCCTTACCCGTGCGCGCTGCCGCGGCATCCCAGTCCGTGGCCTCGGGACGGCCGAGCGCCCGCGCGATCGTCGCCAGAGCGCGCTCGAGCTGATAGAGATAAACGGTGGCGTCGACCCCTTTCAGGCGGATGGGGGTCCAGTGATCGGCGTTCGGGTCCACCGCCGTATAGCGGCTCATATACTCCTGGCCGGTCTCGCCCTGGTCGACGACGTCGTAAAGATGGCTCTCCTCGGGGTCACGCTCGCGGCAGAAGTATTCGCGGTAGCGCACCAACGGCTGGTAAACCCGCTCGAGGAACGCGTGGTCGGGGTGAACGCGGTCGACCTCGAGCACGCTCGAACCCCAGTCGGCGTGATACATGCCATCGACGTGAACATACCGCGCGTAGATGTTCGCCGGGAAGTTCCCATCCTCTTTCTGGTGGTCGACGAAGTTGAGGAGCGAACCCCGGGCGAGATCGGGCCGGTGCATCCAGCGGGCTTCTCGCATATGACACTGGGCGCTGTAGGTGATGAGGCTTCGAAAACCGCCGATACCCTCGCACACCGCCGGTTCCCGCGCCGCGTAGATCGGGTTCTCGATCGCGTTCAGGCGAAGACCGTACCAGCGATACCAGTAGTAGCGCTCCAGGTAGGGGTCGGAACAGGTGAAGTCGGGGACCTGGCCGAAATACTCCTCCCAGGAAGCGATGCTGTTCGCGACCGGGTGCGCATCGACGAGCGTCGCGTCGACGTGGTGGAGCGCCCGCGCTCGCTCGTGGGAGACGCCGGCGGCAACCGAGAACCGGAGCTCGCCCCCGGCCGGAACGGTCAGCTCGGAGTGTAGGCCAAGATAGAGGTGGCCGTCTCGCTCGTGGATCCCCCGCTCGGGCATCCCCAGACCAGCCAGCTTTCGCTCATTCGGCAGTCGGCCGCTGGCGATCTTCTCGTAGAAGGGGGTAAGCTCCCAGCGCGGCTGATCGGAGTTCGGCTCGGACAGGTTCACGCTATAGGAGAGGAGGGGAAGACTCGTTCCGAGGGCGACGTGGGAGATCATCTCCGGAAGCATCCGGCCACGCAACTGGCGAACCTGGCGGCGGGCATAGACCAGGTATTCATTGACGAGATCGACGTCGTCGACCACATCGCCTCCGTCGCTGCTGGAGGTCTGGCAAGTCCACGCCACGACGTGGATTCGATAATCGGTCTCGGCGGAGTTGCGGAGGAGGTATTCGGCGACCAGGACGTCGTCCCGGAGCGCGGCCTTACGCTCGGTCAGATCAATGTCTGGACCGGCGCTGTATTGCTGGACCAGGTGACTGGGCCGCCAGCGGCGATGGATGAACTGGATTGGCAACGGGTGCATCGATTGATCGAGGAACGTCACGGTGAACAGGCGTGGGACCGGATAATCGAAGTAGTGGGCCTCGTCCCAGAAGCCGGGAACGTCGGCGTGCACCGGAGATGGTGGCGCCCAGATCAGCGATCTGCCGCCCCCAAGGTACCACTTGTCCTCGCGTTCCAACAGTTCCAGCACGTCGAGCGAGGGCACCCCACTTACCTCCGAAAAAGAAGCTGGCCGCGGTCAGGTCAGGTGTCTGGTGTCAGGTGTCAGGTTTCGGGGGTCGGGAGTCGGAGCTCTGGACCCCCGACCCCCGAAACCTGACACCCAGGATGCTAGCCGATTCTGCCGGGCCGGTCAACTGGTGGTCCGCTTTGCGGTGCCCCACTTTGTGTGAGCCGGACTCGATCCACCAGTGTTTGAGCCGTAGGTGAGCTTGAGCCAGCGGATGAAGAGGGTCGCCTCATCGAGGCGCGGGTTATCCAGGAAGCGATCGAGGCGTTTGAACCGACCGTGGAGGGGCTGATCGGGGCAAGGGAGCTCCCGAGCCAGGTCGGAGAGACAGAGGGTGGCCCGCCCGAGGATGGCAACCAACAGGCGAGCGAGATATTGGTGTGAGAGACGCTTGACATTGGCGGCGGGACGCCGTACGATGCGTCGGACGATAGGGGAGTAGCTTCGGGACGCGCCGCGAGGCGCGGCGGTGGGATCGACAGCCTGGCGAGCAATCGCCCGGTCCTACCGCTTGGCGAGATGGAGCCAAGCAGCGAGACCTTCGACGCGGGGTGCATTCGTGCCCCCGAGGTGAAGGTCTTTTTTGTTGCCCGTTTCGCGGTGGCGCGGGCGGGGTCGGAGGATCGGTGGCGACAGTTGCCCTCCTGCTCGCGGCGATGGCCGTCATCCTGGCCGGCTGCAAGCTGTTCACCAACGGCATCGAGTGGCTTGGCCGGCACCTCAAGCTCGGCGACGGATCAGTCGGCAGCATTCTCGCGGCTATGGGAACCGCCCTGCCTGAGACGATCGTCCCGATCATCGCCATCGCCCTCGGCGCGACCGAGGAGACCCGGTCCATCGGCGTCGGCGCCATCGTCGGGTCGTCCTTCATGCTCGCCACGCTGGCGCTGTTCGTCACCGGCCTGGCGGTCGCGGCCTTCTCGCGCCGTGGGCGGCGGTCGTTTGGGGTCAAGGCCGACCCCGCCGTCCTGACGCGGGATCTCCGCTTCTTCATCGTGGCCTATGGCACCACCGTCGTCGCGGCCCTGTCCAACCGCCGGGAGCTGCAACTGGCTCTTGCCGTGGCGCTCCTGGGCGGGTACGTGGTCTACGTCTTCCTCGCCCTGACCGGCGACGATGACGCCCACGGCTCCCTGCGAAGGCTCTACTTCCAGCCACAGTTCGACACGCCGTCTATCGCCGCGACCGCGGCTCAGATGCTGGTGGCCCTGGCCCTGATCGTGGTCGGCGCCCGGGTCTTCGTCGACGGCATCGCGGACGCCGCGCGGGCGCTGGCCGTGCCGGCGCTGGTCTTCTCGCTGCTGGTGACGCCCCTGGCCACGGAGCTTCCGGAGAAGGTGAACTGCGTCCTCTGGCTGCGCCAGGGGAAAGATACGCTCGCCCTGGGCAACATCACCGGCGCGATGGTCTACCAGGCGTGTGTCTTGCCGGCCATCGGCATCCTGCTGACGCCCTGGATCCTCACGACGCCCGCCCTGGTGGCGGCCAGCCTGGGCCTTATCTCCGCCGGAGCTGCCTACATCCAGATCCGGGTGCGGGGCAACCTCCACTATCGCCACCTCATCGGGATGGGCCTGCTCTACCTCGGCTTCGCGGGCTACGCGATCGGGCTGGCGGCATAGCGCCCCGGCGGGTGTTCCCGAGTACGTAGCCATCAGTAATCAGCAGTCAGCCGTCAGTCGGAGGCCCGAGGGTACGGAGCGGAAACCGCAGATAGACGCAGATGCACGCACCCTCACCCCCTACCCATCTCCCACGGGGAGAGGGGTAGGGGGTGAGGGTGCGTGCATCTGCGGTTACCGTTCGTGCCTGGCGCTACTGACGACTGATAACTGATTACTGACGACTACTTAGGGCCCGTCACGGAATAACTGTCTCACGTCGATTACGACCACAGGAGACAGCTCGCCACATCTGGTCGCCAAATTGGTACAC
>JACPQP010000477.1 GCA_016190465.1 Chloroflexota bacterium | reverse complement strand
TGCACTGGCTCAGGTCAAGATCGAGCACGCCGACGTCCACGGCGAGTGGAATTACACCATCCGTCCGACCCAGCGAACAAAGTGAGACACTTATTTATGGACAGACCCTTAGTGGGTTGCGGAAAGTCCCTTATCGGCTCCGGGTAGGTCCAGGAAGGGCCGCGGCCCTTCATGGCGGGGTTTGGGGTGTCCCCAAAACCATCAAGAACTTTCTGATACCTACTTACAATGAAGAAGCCACCGGATCACTGGTGGTCCGGTGGCCTGGGTCCAGGTGGTACAGGGCAACAAAAAAGGCCACGGGACTACCAGCGTCGCACGCCCGTGGCCCTGAGCGATTGCGCTACCTCAGGTGCGCCACGGCGTGCCCGCCAAAGGCGAACTGGTAATACCAGGCCCCATACGAGCCCGCGCCCAACTGCGCGATCGGTCCGGTCCATCCCCACGCCTGTGGGGAAAGCGAGTGAATCGGTTTCGCCCCCAAGTCACGCCTCCGTGCGGCCCGGTGCGGTTCAGTCCGGCCGGTTCGGTCCGGTCCGGTTCAGTAGGTCTCGGAAAGTTCACCTGCGTCCCGGGAAGGTCCAGGAAGGGCGGAGCCCGGTCCTGGCGGGGTTTGGGGTGTCCCCAAAACCATCAAAAACTTTCTGATACCTACTTCATCCCCACGCGTGTGGGGAAAATGCCGTCGCACCGCTCGTGCGACTGGTCGAGAGTATAGCACAGCCCGCTCGGGCCGTCAAGAGGAAAAAACGCTGGCCCGGCCGGATGCTTCCAGCGGAGTGCGGTTCATGACAGCGGGTAGCCGAGGACAGCCTCGCGCATCGCCAGGTAGTTCTCCAGAGGAACCTCTTTGTGCAGCTCGGTGCTGGAGCCGACCATGATCCGGCCATCGGTCTCGGCGATCGTCCGGGTGACGACCCGCCGGATCTCGGCCGGCGTCCCGTACGGGAGCAACTGGCTGACGTCGATGGCGCCGGCCAGGATCAGATCTGGGAAACGACGGTGGATGGCCGCCGGATCCATCCCCGCCAGAATCTCGATCGGGTTCAGCACGTCGATGCCGGCGTCGACGAGGCCGGGCAGGATCGCGTTGAGGTTGCCGTCCGAGTGGAAGATGACCTTGATCCCGCGCTCGTGCAGCGCCTCCACGATCCGGGCCAGACGCGGGATGAACTCGCGGTCCATCCACCGCGGCGAGAGGAAGGTGCCGGTCTTGAACGCGACGTCCTCGCCGAGCATCACCCCTTCGATGCGGGCATCGTCGGGAAGGTGGCCAATGCGGGCGAGGCCGCGCGCCGTCGTCCAGTCCAGGTACTCGGGCACGATGTCGGGGCAATCGTGGAAGAGGTAGACGAAGCTCTCCAGGCCGATCTCGTCGATCATCCCGTAGAGGCCCACGCTGGCCGGGGAGCCCCAGAAGAGGAACACCTCGTCGCCGAACCGCTGCTCCCAGGCCCGGTGCGCGGCCAGGTA
Organism: Chloroflexota bacterium; assembly: GCA_016190465.1. Classification (GTDB taxonomy): domain Bacteria; phylum Chloroflexota; class UBA6077; order FW602-bin22; family JACPQP01; genus JACPQP01. Next base: position 20,844 of record JACPQP010000477.1, on the reverse strand, counting down.
CTCGGCCTGCCTCTGGTCATCCTCGGCGGTCCACATCTCGGGAGCGGCCGAAGCGATGCGCTGCCGCAGCTTCGCGGCGTGCGTCTCGGCATCGGTGAAGGGATGCTTCTCGGTCCACGTCGTCCAGCGCCGGTAGGTGACCTTCCGTCCGTCGGGCAGGGTTTCTTCTCGCTCGACCTCCGGCGTCCGGATCCGCGGGCGCGTCGCATCGACGATCCGTGGGAAGACCCGGGGGACGAGCACGGCGCCGTTCTCGGGCGTGACCGCCTCGCCGGCAAAGTGTGACAGCACCACGTCGTTGCGGATCAGATCGTACAGCGGCACCCGATCCGGAGTCTCCCCCCTCAGGAGCCGTCGCACCCGCTCTCTTCCACCCTGCATCGCTCTCCTCTATCGCGGGCCGGCGCCGCACTCCTCCAGCGTTTCCATGATCGTCCGGATGTTCTCCAGGGGGACATCGGGTTCGCATTCGGCGTGCAGCATGAGGCCGCCGCGCGGGGTGTTCAGAGTGGACACCGCCTCGTGGATGTGGGCCCGGATCTCGGCCGGTGTGCCAAACGGGAACATCTGTCGGTCCAGGTCCAGATCGACGCAGACCGTCCCGCGGGCGACCCGGCGGATCCCCTCCAGCCCGTTGGCGCGCACCTGCGGGTTGATCACGGTGACGCCGCACTCCACCAGGTCGGGGATGATCTCCAGGATGTGGCCATCGCTGTGCAGGAAAAACGGGATCCCCCGGTCGCGGCAGGGGCCGACGATCGCGGCGTAGCAGGGCTTGAGGTAGTGGCGCCAGGCGCTCGGGCTGATCGGCAGCGCGGTCTGCATCCCCAGATCGTCGCCCCCGGACATCATCTCGGCGCCCGCCGCGAGCCACCGGTCGACCAACCGCACGTTGTAGTCACGGACCATCGCGCACAGCCGGTCCAACCGGGGATCCCGCCCGCCCACGTCAGCCATAAAGTTGCTGTAGCCGCGCAGATAGAACAGCCGCATGAACATAAAGCCGTGATGCAGACCTCCGGAGGCCAGCCGGCCGGCGCTCTTCGCCTTCTCCAGTTGACTCGCCCGCTCCCCCCAATCGATCGGGTTGCCGAAAAAGTCGTCGTGCGTCAGGGGGTCGGGAGGCTGGTACGTGTCGAGCGCCGCCCAATCGGCCAGCGGGGCCCCCTCCTCGACGGGGATCGAGTCGAGTCCCTCGGCAATATTCTCCCAGACCGTGCCCCAGATGTCGGTCCACCGACCTTGCTGGTAGTTGCGGGCCAGCTTCAGCTCGCGAAAGCCGCCCGGCCGATAGTTGGGGAGAAGCCGCGGGTGATCGAGGACGATCTCCTCGACAGCCTCGCCGTACCTCAGCCACGTGGCCGGCATGATGGCCACGCGGCAGGGGATCCAGTCTGGCCCCTGGAACAGCGCCGCCTTCAGTGTGTTCTGCTCGACTCGTCCCTTGTGGTTCATCGCTCCCCTCCACCGCGGCGTCCGCGAGATCGCCGCGTCGATGACTGCCTCTATCACCTTTCAGCGGTCCGAGGTTGACCCACGAGGGGTCCAACTGGACCCTTCGTGTCCCCGGCCCCCTCTCCGACGCGGAGAAGGGGAGGGCTACGGGGCTCACGGCTGACCGCTGATGGCGCCGGGCGGCTGACAACTGCTGGCTGCCGGCTACTCTGGTGACGACCCGCGCCACTCTCGATAGTAGTGCGTACTCGCGCCAGCGTCAAGCGCTGGCACGCCCGAACGAACGGGAACCACAGGCAAACGCAGATGGCCCCCCTCGCTCAGCTCCCGCAGCAGCGCTTGTGCTTCTTGCCGCTGCCGCAGGGGCATGGATCGTTTCGGCCGGTCCTTGCTGGTGCGCCCACGGCCGCCACCCCGCCGGCCGGTCTGGCCGCGATGGGCACCGGCACCGTGCGTGTCCGGTGGGCCGGCTCCAGCGAGCCCCCGGGCACGACCAGGCCGAGGGCGCGGCCGGCAGTGACGGCGATCCGATCGAGACGCTGGTAGCTCTGGCCGTAGAACTGCCGGTACGATGCGCAGAGGTAGGGCAGCGCCCCCTCGGCCCGGCCGACGTTGGTGACCCGGTAGCGCGGGCACTCCCCGTGGCAGAGCGGGCGCCACCGGCAGTCGAGGCAATCGCGGTGGAGGCGGCGCTTCTGCTGGGAGAAGGTCCGAAACCGCTCACCCTCCAGCATCCCGGCCAGGGACGTCTCGTGGATGTTCCCGAGCTTCCACTCGGTCTCGACATAAAAATCGCAGGGGTAGCAGTCCCCGTTGTGCTCGAGCACGACGTAGCCGCAGGCGGCGGCGAGCTGGCACGACTCGGCGGGGTAGCCGAGGAGCATCTGGAGGAGGTTGTCGAACGAGCGAATTCGCACCCGCCGAAAGCCGTGGTCAGCCCAGGCGTCGAATAGCTCGCCAAGGAAGACGCCGTACTCCTCGGGGGTGATCGAGTAGGGGGTGAGCCCGCCAGCGGCAACGCTGGCGTACCCCGGCATCGGCTCGACGCACGGGATGAACTGGAGGTTGTCGAAGCCCTGGCCGACGAGCCAGTGGAACAGCTCCCGGGGGCGCTGTACGTTCTCGTGGTTGACGACCGTAAGGACGTTGAAGTCGACGCCGCACCGCCGCAGGTGTTCGATCCCGGCCATCACCCGGTCGTGTGTGCCCCGGCCGAGGGCGTCGACGCGGAACTGGTCGTGCCACTCGGGCGGGCCGTCGACGCTGACGCCGATCAGGAAGTTCCACTCCCGGAAGAACCGCGCCCAATCGTCGTCGAGGAGTGTCCCATTGGTCTGGAGCGCGTTGGCCACCGTGGCCGGCCGGCCGTGGCTCTCCTCTATGGCGACGCGCGCCTGGGTGTGGACGACCTGCTCGAAGAACGGCAGGCCCATCAGCGTCGGCTCACCGCCCTGCCAGGCGAAAGAGAAGGTCGGCCCCGACACCGTGGCGTACTGCCGCATGAATCGCTCGAACGTGTCGAGCGAGAGCTTCGGGTGGTCGCGCCAGGGGTAGATCGCCTGCTTGTCCAGGTAGAAGCAATAGGTGCAGTTGAGGTTGCAGCGGCTCGACGTCGGCTTGACGAGAACGCTCAGCGGGCGGTGCGATGCACTCACGAACGACGCCTTCTCCCTAGCCGTCGGCAATTGAAGCGGTGTGCAGAGACATTCGGATTGTACCATGGCGCGGCGTTCGCGCGCGATCCCGCAACGAGGAGCTAGCCGCGCCCTCGCCCTGCCCTATCCGTGGAGTCGCAGCTCCCCGAGCGTCCGCTTGAGGTAGCTGGCCCCCGCGTCGATACGCTGCTCGGCTTCCTCCTCCCAGGGCACCGCCTCGTAGGGCTCGGGGTGGGGAATGACGCCGCGGTCGATCTTCTTCTGGCACTCCCAGGTGAACCGGAGGAGCTGCGCGAACTCCGCGGGCGTCAGGTCAGGGTGACTCTCGACGAACCCCGGCTGGTAGATCTCGGCCGAGAAGATCCACTTGTGGTCTTCGATGGAGAGCGTGAGCCGCGGGTTGGCCGCTCCGAGGATCGGCAGTAGCCGATGCCAGTCGATGGCGCCCTGGCCCGCCGGCCGGGTCTGTCGAGTCAGCCCCTCATCGGTAAAATAGAGGATCGCATCCTTGGTGTGGGTCTGGATCGTGTAGGGCGCCGCGCGGCCTGCCGCCATCACCGGATCCTCGAGCCGGATCAGGACGTTGCCCGTGTCCAGACAGATGCCGAGGACGTCCGGACCGATCTCCTCCACCAGGCGCACGAGCTCGAAGGTCGTGGTGTCGCCGTGGGTTTCCAGACCGATCCGGCAGCCGTGGGCACGCAGGGCAGGTGCCAGGCTCCTGAGGAACGTGGTCGAGTCCGCCAGGTGGTTGGCCCAGGGGTAGTTTGGGTCGTCGCGCGCCTTCTCGCTGCCGAGCGCGCCGTGCAGATGCCGGCAGCCGAGTCGGGCCGCCAGCTCGATGTGCCGCTCCAGCCCGCGCCGGTAACTGCCTCCTCCCAGCTCGGCTACCCGGGGGCTGGCCAGATTCGGGTTGGGCGAAGGTACGCTGACCTCGAAGTACAGGTCGTTCTCGTCCGCGTACTGGCGCACCGCCTGTAGCTCTCCCTCGTCGAGGGCTGGGCTGAGGCTGGTCAGGGAGCCGAACTGTGCCCCCTCCAGGCCGTGACGACGGACGAAGTCCAACGTCTCCAGGCCATTCAGTCGCAGATGCCTCAGCGTGAACACGTCGATGCCGACTCTCATCCGACTTCCTCCAGGCTACTCCTCCGTTTCCGGGAGTTCTCCGTCCCAGTCGTCCAGAGGGAACAGCGGCCGGGGCGCGCGCTCGTAGCGCAGGGATTCGAGCCGCGGCGTGCTGGCGCCGGGCCCGTCCACGTAGATGGCGTCGCGCGCCAGATCGCGGTACGTCCAGCGGAAGTTCGTGGGCGACTTGACGACGACGACGTGGGCTTGTCCGGGCTCCAGGCCGACGCTGCGGTAGAGGGCCGGGTCGTAGCAGGGGACCGCCTTCTCCATCAGCACGACGCGGATCTGCCCGATCTCGAGCACGGCGGTCTGGCCCATATCGGCGGTGAGCCCGCTGCCAATGCCGCCGGTGAACGTGAACCGTCCGCTCGCGACCGTCTGGACCGTGCCGGAGACCGCGACCGGCCGGTGGCGCTGGGGGTCCAGCTTGCCTCCGATCAGCAGATCGAGCTGCGCACCCGGCCCGGCGGTTGCCGCCCGGCGAGCCGCCTCGGGGTCAACCACCGTCAGAAAAACCGGCCGAGCCGGTTGCGCCGCCAGAAGGGCCTCGAGTAACGCGGTGCTGTCCCCCGGGGCCCCGGAGCTGGTCCCATCTGCCGAGTCGACGAGCAAGACGAGTCCCGTGGGTGTCGCCAGCGCCCGGGCCACTGCCTGCCGGGGGGGAACGAGCGGCACGACGAACTCCCGCCGTCGGCCCCATGCCCTCGTGGCCAGACCACTGGCTTCCTGCTGGGCTGCCGCCAGGTCTCCATCGCCCACGGCCACCACCGCCAGGCCCAGCTCCGGAACGTCCAGCCAGGGCTGGACCGGGAAGAGCGAGACCGCGAGGCAAGCCGGGCGTTGCTCCGCGGCGCGAGCCCGGGTTTGCAGATCCGCCATCGGACCATCGATAGTCTGAGCGTACTCTGGCGGCACCAGCATCGGCACCTTGCGGTAGCCGAGGACGGGCCGGATCTCCCCGCGGATCGTTCGGAAAAGGAGCCGCGCGGCCCGCATGCCGGTCTGGAGCATGTCCACATGAGGATACGTCTGATAGCCGACGAGGAGATCGGCCGACGCGACCATCCGCCGGGTCACGTTGGCGTGGAGGTCGAGCGTCGCCGCGATGGGGATGGTCCGACCGACGATACCTCGGAGCCTCGCCAGCACATAGCCGTCCGCGTCGTCCTGATCCTCGCTGACCCAGGCACCGTGAAGGGCCAGAAGACAACCATCCACCGGGCCGGCGGCCTGCGCCGCCTCGACGAGTCGGTCGACCAGCCAGTGAAAGTCGACGGCAACCATCGGGCCGGCGCTGGAGGCCCAGGCGGTCACCGTAGGGATCAACTGGACGGCCTCTTGCCGCGCCACCGCCAGGAACCCGCTGACCTCGGTTCCCTTGCCGACAAGCTCGGTCAGACTCTCCGCACCGAACAGCAGGCAGCCGTTCTGGAAGGACGACCGGTCGCTGCGGATCGGGGAGAAGGTGTTCGATTCCTGCATCAGGCAGCCCACGAGCACACGCATTCCGGGTGTTCTCCTTGAAGTAGCCAGCAACGATCAGGTGACGCCAGCCTCGCGTGCGGCCCGACGCACGTGCTCCCAGGCCGAGATCATCTGGGTGAGGTCCGGCAGGTGCTCGATGAAAGCCGAAATGTCGCGTCCAAGCCCGTGCAGCCGACGCAGAAAGTGGACATAATCCACCTGACCCTGGCCCGGCGGCACCTCGTCGATGCGCAACTGGGACTGGGGCTGGTAGCGCAGGTCCTTCAGGTGCGCGAGAACGATCGCCGGGCCGACCGCCTCGACCACCTCGTCCACCAGGGCGTTGACCTCCCAGTACCGCTCCAGCCCGACCATGTTCACCAGGTCGAAGTTGATCGCCAGCTCGGGCCGGTCGACCTGGTCGAGGGCGCGCCGCAGGGAGGCGGCCGTGTCGAGCATCGAGAGGAAGTACGGCTCAAGCGCCAGCCGCACGACGGTGCCCTGACAGGCCGCGCAGATCTCGCGGCAGCTCGCGGTGAACGTCGCCCAGGTCTCTTCGGACTTCACGCCGGGGTGGTACATATAGACGGTTTCCGGCGCGTAGGTGCCGGGGACCACCTGCACCGAGTCGACGCCCAGCGCCGCGGCGCGCTCGACCGTCCGGCACGCTCTCCGGACGTGCTCAGCCCGCGTCGCCGGGTCCGGATGGATCAGGTTGCAGGAGTAGGCGCCGAGGCCGGGCAGCATCAGATCCCGTGAACGCATTCGCTCGACGGCCTGCCTCTGCTGCGTGAGATCCCACCGGCCGAAGTCGGTGGGGACGAAGCAGCGCCAGCCGAGACGCCCGGCCCAGTCGAGCTGGAAATCCAGCCCCTCCCACCAGTCAGCGAAGCCGAAGTCCGGGGCCGGCGGGATGCCTGGAAGAAAACCGCCGAGACGCATCGCTTACCTCTCCCATCATTCATCGTAGCGCCACGCGGTCAGTCCGAGGAGTGATGCGACGAGGGATCTCCCGCGCCTCATCCCTTCAGTCCGCTCATCACCACGCCCTGGACGAAATACTGCTGGGCGAGGAAGAAGATCGTGATGACCGGTAGCGTCATCAGGAACGAGATCGCCATCAACTGCTGGAAATCGGTTCGATAGACCTGCATGAAGCGTTGGAGACCCAGGGTCAGCGTGTATCTCTCCGGACTGTTCAGGTAGATCAGTGGTCCCATGAAGTCGTTCCAGTGAGCCATAAAGGAGAAGATCGCCACCGTCGCCAGCGCCGGCTTCGAGAGCGGCAGGACGATCTGGACGTAGATCCGGAAGTTCGACGCCCCGTCGATCTTGGCCGCCTCGGACAGCTCCATCGGGATCGTCTTGAAGAACTGCCGGAGCATAAAGATGAAGAATGCGCCACCGCCGAAGTAGGCCGGCACGATCAGGGGCGCGAACGTGTCGAGCCAGCCCAGCGTCTTGAAGAGGATGTAGGTCGGGATCAGCGTGACCACGCCCGGAAGCATCATCGTCGCCAGGACGACCACGAACAGGGCATCTCGCCCCGGGAAGCGCAGCCGGGCGAAGCCGTAAGCGACCGCGGACGCCGAGACCACTTGCCCCACCAGCGCCAAGAGAGTTATGGTGAGCGTGTTCTGGAGGTAAAGACCGAAAGGCGCCGAGGTCCACGCCCGGCTGAAGTTATCCCACTGGATCGGATTGGGTATCCAGACGGGAGGCCACGCTCCGAGTTGCTCGTTGGCCTTGAGCGCGGTCGAGAGCATCCAGACCAGGGGCGTCAGAAAGATGGCGCTCAGGGGGATCAGGAGCACGTAGAGGCCGATCTGCCCGAGGATGGAGTTTCGCCGTCGTGCACCCAGCGTGCGCCCCGTCACTGCCAGTTCCGTCGTGCCCATTACATCGCCTCCATCTCGGCGCTCTCGTGCTGACTCCACGACAACCTACCGACCATCTGCCTCGGCCTCATAGTACACCCAGCGTTTCGCCAGCCAGAGCTGGAGCAAGGTGATCGCCAGGATGATTACGAAGAGCACCCAGGCCAGCGCCGAGGCGTAGCCCATGCGGAAGTAGAAGAACCCATTGTGGTAGACGTACACCACCCAGAACAGCAGAGAGTCCAGCGGACCGGCCGCCGCCGTGGCAATGTCCGAACCGAGCAGGTAGACCGGAGTGAAGACCTGGAAGCTGCCGATGATCCCCATGACCAGGACGAAGAGCAGGGTGGGCGAGATCATCGGGAGAGTCACGTGCCGGAAGCGCCCGAGCGCGCCGCAGCCGTCGATGGAGGCGGCTTCGTAAAGACTCTGGGGCACGCCCTGAAGCCCGGCGAGGTAGATGATCATGCCGCCGCCGACGTGCCAGAGACCCCACAGGATCAGGGACGGCTTGGTCCACTCCGGACTCGTCAGCCAGCGGGGGCCGACGACGCCGAACGTGTTGAACAGGAACTCGTTGAGCAGGCCGAACCGGTCGTGCAGGATCCAGATGAAGAGGGCCACCGAGGGGACGGCCGGAACGACCGACGGCATATAGTAAGCGGTCCGGAAGCCAGCGATGCCCCGCACTTTCTGGTTGAGCAGGACCGCGAGCATCAGGCCGGCGATCACCCCCAGGGGCACGGAGACGAAGGTGTAGTAGGCAGTGTTGAAGAGCATCGTCCCGATCTTGGGGTCGTCCCCGAGGACCCGCCGATAGTTGGCCAGGCCGACCCACTCGGGATCCTGCATCGCGTCGAAGTTGGTGAAGCTCAGATAGAAGCCGGCGATGAAAGGGCCCGCGGTGAAGATGAGCAGGCCGAGGATCCAGGGAAGGATGAAGAGGTAACCCTCGATCGCCTCCTGCCGCGCCAGGCCGCCGGTCCGCCGGCCTCCCCTGGCGATGACCCCGCCTACCCTGGTCGTCTGTACCTGCATGGGCATCCCTCCTGTCAACCAGATGCTCGCCGAATGGTCACACCTCACCGACGATTCCGCGCCCTGGCCCCGGCCTCCTCGCCCACGCTGCCGGGACGAAGGATCGCGCCCCTTCTCCCCGCGAGAAGGGGCCGAGGGAAGGAGCAAGCTCGCCCCCACGGCGATTGCCGAAACCGCCCTCCCGTGACACGCGGGCAGACAGGAAGACAGGGGTGAGGTGTGCGCCCACCCCCGAGACGGTGCCGGACGCCCGCGACGAAGATCACCCGGCCGGCGCCGGCAGCGTGCTGTGCTTGTCGACGATGATCTGAACCTGTTGAGCGAACGCCGGGAGGGCCTTGTCGATCGGCTCCTTGCCGAACATCACGTCGTCGAACATCTTGGACATGTGCGTGAGAATCTCCATCGTTCCGACGATGATGGGGATCCAGTGGACGGTGTTCGCCGTGGCGTTGAATACCCCCCGCCTTTTGTCCCCCTTCTCCCATTCGGCCCCGACGTCCGAGCGCGCGGGCATCAGGTTGAACTGGCCGGCAAACTTGAGGTAGAAGGTGGGCTCCATCATGAACTCGGCGAACTCCCAGGCGGCGTCGAAGTTCTTGCCCTTCTTGAAGAAGTACAACCCACCGCCGCCATCGTAGTTAGCGTTTTCGTTGTACTCGGGAAAGACCGGACCGGGAATCATGCCGTACTGAAGCTTCGGCGCGTACTTGTCGTAGTTCGAGAACGCACCCTGGCCGTGCAGGGCCAGGCCAACTTTGCCAGCGGAAAAGGCGTCGAGGCCCTGCCCCAGGGTGAGGGACTTGGTGAAAGCCGCGGCGGCCTCGTAGCCGCCCTGCGAGTCCATCAGCTTCTTGAGGTAGGCCATCGCATCCGGGCCCTTCTCCAGCACGCGGACCTTGGTGTAGTCGTCAGAGAGCAGGTCACTCCCCATGCACCAGAGCATCGAGTAGAACCACAGGTAGGTGGGGGGGTTGCCGAAGGTTGGGGTGAAGCCGATCCGCTCCAGGCGGCCACCCCTGTCTTTCTTCAGAATCTTGACCGCGTACTCTTCGAGGTCCTTCCAGATCTTCGGGGGCTTCTCGGGATCCAGACCAGAGTCGGCCATGACCTCCTTGTTGTAGTACAGCGCCCGGGTGTCAGTCGACCACGGGACAAGCCACTTCTTGCCCCACGTGATGGCGTCCTTCTGGAGTCGGGCCCAGATGTTCTCCCACTTGAAGGTTCGGGCGGTCTTCACGAGGTCATCCACCGACCGGAGGGCGTTCCGCACGGCCAGCTCTGCCGTCAGGTGGCGACCCGTGGCCGAGACCGAGGGCGGGTTGCCCGCCGCCAGCGCGGCCAGGTGCTTCGTGGGTTCGTTCCACTCACCGAGCTGGCCGGCCAGCTTGATGTCCGACTGGACCTGGTGGAACTCTTTCTGGATAAACTCGTTCCAGGCCTGGTTGGGAGACCAGAAGATGATCTCCCCCGTTGGCTTCGTCGGTTTGGCCGCGGCGGGCGCCACCGTGGGCTTGGGCGCGGCCGTTGGCGCTGGCGCCGCGGGCTTGGGAGCCGGCGTGGGTTGGGGCGCTGCCGTCGGCGGTGGGGCTGCGGTCGGCGCTACCGCCGCGGGCTTGGGTGCTTCGGCCGGTTTCGGGGCGGGGGTCGCCGTTGGCGACGGCGCGGGGGCACACGCAGCCAGCAAGATAGCGGCAGACCCCGCCGCCACGGCGCCCTCGACGAGCTTCCGTCGGGTGATGCGGGACACGACCATGGGAATCCTCCTTTTCCTGTTCCTGGGGCAATCGCCAGCCACGTTGGGACAAGGCCGGGGACAACCAGCCGGGTGCCGTGCGCCCGGTGAAGGTGAGGGACCAGCTCATCCCTCGTTCCAGACATCACCTCCTCGTTACTCACCTCACCCCACTCGCGCCGACCACTCCCTCGCTTCATCCACCAGCACCCGGAACCGGTCGATGTGCACGCCGGCCGAGGGCACCGCCCACAGGACGAAGTTGTGGCCCGGCGCCGCCTGCCGGTACATCTCGCGCACGAACGTCCGCAGTTCGTCGAGGCTGCCCATGTCCAGGATGGTCTGTGGGACAATCGGCATCAGAACGATCTCCGGGCCCAGGACCCGACGGGCCTCGGCCACGGTCACGTCGCCATCGGGCGGCGCCGTCAGCGCATCCCAGCCGTCTACCCCGGCCCGGGCAAAGTCGTCGAGGAAGGCGCGCATGTGCCCACAACTGTGGTGAATATAGAACTTGCCGCGGGCTCGGAGCGCCTCGGCGCATCGTCGCAGATACGGCACCTCCACCTCAGCGAACAGCTTCTTCGAGAGGATCCGGGTGCTGGTATCGTCGTAGTTGTTGGTGCCGTCGATGTCGCTGTCGGCGACCACCTCGCAGGCCTCGAGATACCTGGTGTCCATCGCGTCGACGAGATCGGCGAACTCGCGGGGGTAATCGGTGGAGAGGTAAGCCAGCACCTCCGAGCCCATCAGCCGACGAGCCAGGTTCGACAGCGGGCTGGCGGGCACCGACACGGTGACGACGCCATCGTCGCCGACCAGCGCCCGGCGGGCCGCGACGGCGGCCCGGTCGACGCCGTAGACGGTGTGCTCGACGACGTACCGGTACGCGCGCATCTCCTCGACTGACTTGATGGTGTACTCGATGGGGAAGGTGGTTCTTGCCTCGATACCCCCCTCGGGGCTGACTTGCCAGGTGACCAATTGAGCTCGGTAGGTGAGCACGCCGAGAGGGGTCTCCCACCGCTCGGTGGTGAGGTCGCCGACGGACTCACGCGTGTAGACGAGGTCTCGGTACTCGGTGGTGAGCGCGTGGGCACGGTCGACGACGTCGACGCCGAGGTAGCGGGAGAAGGTCACGATGTTGAGATTCCGCGACACCTCGTCGGGCAGCCCGACGGGGACCTGGTAGCCGTCGATGTGCGGCGCGATCGGGATCCACTCTGGCTGCTGGTGGTGAAACACCGCCAGCAGGTTCTCCCGTCGGGTGGTCACAGGGCCTCCTTTTCGCCACTCTTGGCCGATCCGTTTGGCCGAGTGCTCACCGGTTCCGGGGAACTGTCCGCTGCCAAACCGGCTCGGCGCCGGGCCGCCGCGATGAACTCGCCTTCCACCTGTCCCAGGTGCCGGTCCATAGCCCGCCGGGCAGCTTCGGGGTCGCGCCGGACGACCTCGTCGAGGATCTCCTGGTGGGACCGGACCGAGCGATCGATGGCTCCGGGCACCGAGATGGTGGCCTTGCGGCCGGCCCAGAGCAACTGGGCGATGGAGTCCAGGATCCGCTGGAAGACCACGTTGCCGGCGGCTCGCGCCAGGGCCGAGTGGAACTCCATGTCGGCCTGGATACCCTCGTCTGGATCGGCGGCCTGTCGCAGGCGCACCTGAGTCTGAACCAGCCCGGCGATGGCCATATCGTTCGCTCGTTGGGCGGCCAGAGAGGCGATCTCCCCCTCGATGAGGCGCCGAGCCGCGAGCAGATCGCCGATGGTCGTTCGTCCTCCATCGAGCAGAAGCTGTGGGTCGACCACGGCCCAGCGCTCCGGTGGGTTGACCAGAATCCCCCGGCCGTGTTGGATCTCCACCAGCCCCTTCCCGGCGAGGACCCGCAAAGCCTCGCGGAGCACGGTCCGGCTGACGCCGAGGCTCGTGCCCAGATCCTTCTCCGAGGGGAGGAAGGTCCCGCCGGCCACTTCCCGGTTCAGGATCATACCGGTGAGTCGCTCGACGACCCGCGCGGTCAGGGTATCGGGCCGGCTGATCCGCTCCATCCCGGCGACGTCGCCCACGCCGCGCTTCAACGCCGGGGGCAAGTCAACCCCTGGCCCGGCGGTCGCCCCACCAGCCATGGTGCCCGCGGAGGAATCCGAAGAATTGGGCATCATGCCGCTTGACTCATCACCTGATATTCTGGTATACTCATCATACCAGTTTTCCGGCTGGCTGTCAAGACCCCTCCTGGTGGCTCCAGGTGGTCGTCAGTCATCAGTGATCAGTCGTCAGCAGCGTCAGGCAGCCGGTAGACGGCCCTGACTGACGGCTGATGACCTGAAGCCACAAGCCTGGAGATCGCTCGGGAGACGGGGCCGATGCCGCCACACCGGGAGAAGCCCGCGCGACCGGTTGTCCGGCCGTGGCGTTGGGGAGCCGCGAAAGAGAAGGGTTCGACCAGGAGGTTCGCCATGAGGATTGGTATCGATAGCTACTGTTTCCACCGGTACTTCGGCGATCTGTGGCCCGGCATCGACGTGGACCCGGGCAAGCGCTGGGAGGTCTTCGACTTCATCGCCTTCGCGCGGGAGGTCGGCGTCGCCGGCGTCTCGCTGGAGACCTGCTTCCTGCCAGGCCTCGACGCGGGGTTCCTCCAGGAGCTGCGCTCGGCCCTGGATGACGCGGGCCTCGATCGCGTGTTGGCCTGGGGGCACCCGACGGGGCTCGAGTGCGGCACGAGTCCGGCCGCCCTGGCGGATCTCAAGCGTCACATCCCCGCGGCCCGTGCGCTCGGGACCACCACGCTGCGCATCGTCGCGTCTCTGACTCGCTACTCTCCCGACCTGGAAGCCCAGTTCTCGCGCGATCTCGTCCCCGTCCTCCGGGAGGCCGTCTGCGCCGCCGCCGACCAGGGTGTCGTCCTCGCCATCGAGAACCACGGCGACTTCACCGCGGATTCCCTCCTGCGCCTGCGCGGCGAGGTGAACTCACCCCACCTGATGGTGACGCTCGACACCGGGAACGCCCTGCGCATCCTGGAGGACCCGGTCGAGGCTGCCCGGAAGCTGGCCCCCTCCGTCGTCGCCACCCACATCAAGGACGTGACGACCGGTCGGGGCTCGCCGCAGGACTTCCTCTACTGGCCGGCGACCCCCGTCGGCAAAGGGGCCATCGACATCCCCGCCATCCTGGCGATCTTGCGCGCGGCCGGCTACTCGGGCCTGCTCTGCGTCGAGGTCGACAATCCGGCCACAGCCTGGCGCCAGACTCCCGAGGAGGATCTGGTGCGTCTGAGCGTCGAGTACCTGCGTGAGCACGTTGGCTCGAGATGAGTCGTCGTGAGCGATCAGTTGCCAGCCGGTAGCGGCTCCGAGTGCCATTGGCCGGCCTCGGCTGACGGCTGAATCCCAGCGATCGTCCGTCATCGGTTGTCAGGAGCGCCCGGGACGAACGCGAACCGCGGATCGACGCGGATGAACACAGGAGGTGAAAGCAGATGTCTCCGAAGTCTCGTGTCACGCCCGCGACGCCGGTCGAGACCGCTGATCTTCCCAGGATCGGCGTCGGGATGCTCGGCTACAACTTCATGGGCAAGGCCCACAGCAACGCCTATCGCAAGATCCCCCACATCTTCTGGCCGCCCACGGCGCGGATCCGGCTCGTCGCCATCTGCGGCCGCACCGAGTCAGCCGTGGCCGAGGCCGCCCGGCGCTACGGGTACGAAGGCTACTACACCGACTGGCGGGACCTGGTGGCCGACGAGGAGGTCACGATCCTGGACAACGTGGCCTGGCACAATGTTCACGCCGACCCCTGCGTGGCCGCTGCCGAGCACGGGAAGCACGTCCTCTGCGAGAAGCCTCTGGCCGTGACAGCCGCAGAGGCGAAGCGGATGCTCGACGCGGTCGGCAAGGCTGGCGTGAAGCATATGGTCAGCTTCAACTACCGCTTCGCCCCCGCCGTTCGCCTGGCCCGCGAGATCATCGAGCGCGGGTATCTTGGACGCCTTCACAACGTTCGGATCCGCTATCTCCAGGACCACCAGGCGAACCCGCTCAAGCCGTTGCCCTTCAAGATGCCCGAGGGCAAGTCCGGAGTGCTTCTCGGGCTGGGCTCGCACGTGATCGACATGGCCCGGTTCCTCGTCGGCGAGCCCCGGGCAGTGAGTGGTTTCCTCACCACGTTCAACCGGCAGCGGCCGGCCTCCGATGGCTCCGGTCGGCTCGTGGACGTGACCGACGACGATTCCTTCGTCGCCACCGTCGAGTTTCAGAACGGCGTCGTCGGCACGCTCGAAGCTTCTTACGTCTGCTCCGGACGAAAGAACCACCTGACCTGGGAAGTGAACGGCGTCAAGGGCAGCCTCTCCTGGGACCTGGAGGACCTCAACCGGCTCCACGTCTTTCTGGAGGGGGATAGCAAGATCGAGGGTGTGACCGGCTTCGAGGACGTCCTGGTCACCGAGTCGCACCACCCGTACCACCAGCACTGGTGGCCCTTCGGCCACATCCTCGGCTGGGAGCACCTCCACACCAACCTGATTCAGCACTTCGTGAACGCCGTAGCCAGAGACCAGCCCGTGGGCGAATACGCGGCCACCTTCGAGGACGGCTACAAGGCCGCGGTGATCGGCGACGCCATCGAGGAATCCAGCAGGACGGGGAGGAGGGTCGAGATCTCGTATGACTTCTAACCGGGCATTAGCAGCCATGCCAGCATCTCCGTTCATCTGCCGTTCCCGGTCGTCCTGGCTCCAACTCCGCGGGCTGATCGGTGACGGCAATCCGGGTAGAACACAATTGAGGATAACAGGATGCACAAGGTAAGGATTGGCCTCGTTGGTGCCGGGGGCATTAGTCGCGCGCACATCAACGGCTACCTGAAGTGTCCGGAGAAGGCCATCATCTGTGCTGTGGCCGACATCCGCAAAGAGTATGCCGAAGCCACCGCTGCCCAGGTCGGAGGAGCCGAGGTCTATGGCGACTGGCGCGAGCTCCTGGAGAAGGCGGACGTCGACGCGGTCGACATCTGTCTGCCGCACGACCTGCACGCACCGGTCGCGGTGGCCGCGGCCGAGCGCGGCAAGCACATCCTCGTCGAGAAGGTGATGGCCCGCACGCTCGAGGAGTGCGACGCGATGATCGCGGCTGCCGAGCGAGCCAGGGTCAAGCTCATGGTCTGTCACGACCGGCGCTACCACACGGTGTTTGCCAGGATCAAGGAGATCGTCGACTCCGGCGCCATCGGCAGGTTGCTCTGCCTGCGCCTCGACCACAACCAGGACGTGAACATGGCGGCTCGGATGGATGGGGTCGGTGGCTGGGCGTTCTTCCGAGAGCGATTGGGGGGTGGGGCGATCCTGAGCTGTCTGGTCCACCAGTTCGACCTGATCCGCTGGTATGCTGGCGACGTTGCCCAGGTGGGCGCCATGACTCTGACGCTACCGGACCGCATGGAGGGCGAGACCGTGGGGGTCGTGCCGCTGCGGTTCAGGTCGGGGGCGCTTGGGGACACCGTGATCAACTGGTTCATCCGGAGCCGGAGCCTCACGCCGGAGAACCCGGCCGGTTCCCTCTGGGGCGAACTGGTCTGGCTCAGCGGCACCGACGGCAATCTCCACAACTTCGGCGGCATCCACATCCTTCGGCACGGCGCCCAACCCCAGCGATTCGAGCACGTCCCGGTGGAGGTCGTCCCCGGCCACGTCGGGGCCGTGGCCCATTTCGCCGACTGCATCCGGGAGGATCGCGATCCATTGACCAACGGCCGCGAGGGACGGGCAGCGCTGGAGGTAGCCCTCGCCGCTTACCGCTCGGAGGGGACCGGTCGCTTCATCGACCTGCCCCTCGAAGTCGAGCGGCCGGTATGACGATGCTCGATTGGCTGGGCTACTCGTTCCCGAGCCGGTGGCCCGGCGGGCCAGCGTACGTCGGCTTCCGATGAGCCGCGGTGATGACGGTCTTGACGTTTCCGCGAGGGTTGAAGTCGCCGACCACCTCGATCCACTTCGGGTCGCAGCACTGGACGAGGTCATCCAAGATGCGGTTCACGGCGGCCTCGTGGAAGACGTACTCGTCGCGGAACCGGTTGATGTACAGCTTCAGGGACCGCAGCTCGATCAGCGACTCGTCGGGGACGTAGGCGATGCGGATGACGGCGAAGTCGGGGTATCCCGAGCGCGGGCAGAGACAGGTGAACTCCGGACAGGCGATGTCGACCCGGTAGTCGCGCTGCCGCGCCGGGTTCGGCACCGCCTCCAGCCGGGCCGCTGCGATCTGGGCCTCGCCGTAGCGGGTGGTGCTCTGAGTTACCGAGTCTGCCACGCGTGTCTCTCTCCGGACTTGATGCTGCTTCAGCTACCCTTCGCGTTCATTTCGCGCCTTTCGTGGTCCAAACGTTTCGTCCTTTCGTGGTCCAAACCGTTGCCTGGTCGCCCGCATCGCCGCGTCGCCGCGTCCCTGTGGTGAGCCCGCTAGCCCCGCTGGACTGCCAGCGGGAACGCCCCGCTGACCTTCGCGGCCGTTTCGGGCGCGGTGTCGTCGCGCCAGGTCGCGATCTCTTCGAGCAGCACCGTCACCAGATCCCGCTCGTCGGCGGTGCGGAGGAGCCGGCCCTTCCGGTAGATCGCGCCTCGCCCCCGGCCGCCGACGACCGCCAGATCGGCCTCGGCCGCCTCGCCCGGTCCGTTCACGACGCAGCCCATCACTGCCACGCGGAGGGGCGTCTTGACCGCTTTCAACGCCTCCTCGACCTCCGCGGTCAGCCTCAGCAGGTCCACCTCGGTCCGACCGCAACCGGGACACGAGGTGAGCATCGGGCCGCGGGCGCGGATCGCCAGCGACTTGAGGATCTCGTAGGCGACGCGCACCTCGTCGGTCTTGTCCGGCGTGGTGAGTGAGACGCGCAGCGTATCCCCGATGCCCTGGGCGAGCAAGGCACCGACACCGATCGCCGACTTGATGGTACCGCTCCACGGTGTCCCCGCCTCGGTCACGCCCAGGTGCAGCGGGTAATCGACCTGCTGTGAGAGCAGTTCGTAGGCGCGGATCATCGCCGGCACCTCGCTGAACTTGACGGAGACGATCATATCGGCGAAGCCCAGCGCCTCGCAGAACCGGAGGTGATCGAGCGCCGACTCGACCGCGGCCTCGGGGGTCGGATAGCCGTACCGGGCGAGGAGGCGCGGCTCAATCGACCCGCTGTTGACTCCGATCCGCAAGGCGATGCCGGCCGCCTTCGCCCGAAGGACGACCGCCTCGACCCCCTTCTCGCCGGCCTTCACGAAGATGTTGCCGGGGTTGATCCGGACCTTGTCGACTCCCTCGTCGATTGCCCGGAGCGCCAGCTCGTGGTTGAAGTGGATGTCGGCGATCAACGGGATGTGGATCCGGCTCTTGATCTTCCCAAGCGCGGCCGCGGCCCGGACATCCGGCACGGCCACCCGGACCAGTTCGCAGCCGACCTCCTCCAGGCGGTAGATCTGATCCACCGTCGCCTGGACGTCGCGCGTATCCGTGTCGCACATCGACTGCACGCGGACCGGCGCGTCACCGCCCACCGCGACGCCGCCGATGACAACCACCCGCGTCTTTCGTCGCTGGATCAGACTCACGCCGTCTCCCTCTCGGTCTCCACCTTCGTGCCCTTCGCGTCCTGGTGATCTTCGTGTCTTTGTGGTGAGCGCTCGTCCCTTCGTGGAGCGGTCTCTATCGCTTCGAGTCGGGCGACCAGGTCCTCGATGTCCCGGTCCCGGGTCGAGGCCCCCGCGGTGACCCCCACGACCGAGAGCCCCGCGAACCAGCGTGGATCCAGCTCGTCGGCGGTCTCCACGTGGTAGGAGGGACAGTGGCGCGAGCAGACCTCGACGAGTCGGTGGGTGTTGGAGCTGTCGCGCCCGCCGATGACGACCATCGCCTGCACCTGCTGGGCGATGTGGGCGGCCTCTTCCTGAGCGCTGAGCGTCCAGCCGCAGATTCGCCCCTGGTCTTCGAACTCGTCACACTTCCTGCGCAGGACCCGGCAGACCGCTTCGTATTCCCACTGGGGCGCGGTGGTCTGGGCAATCGCGGCGATCTTCGCGAAATGCCCCAAGGCCTCGGCCTCGGCAACCGACTCGACGATCTGTCCGTGCTCGGTGTAGGCGACCGTCGCCAGGGCCTCGGGGTGGGTCTTATGCCCGAACAGGATCACCTGATAGCCCTGCTGCTCCAGCGCCCGCGCCCGGCGCTGCACCGCCTTGACGATGCTGCACGTCGCATCGACCGTGCGCAGTTGGTGCTGTCTGGCCAGTTCGTAGAGCCGCGGCCCTTCGCCATGGGCGCGCACGATGAGCGTGCCGCCGACGGGGTCCTCGCCATCGGCCAGCGAGACAACACGAATCGCCATCCCCTCGAGTTCCCGCATCGCCGGCCCGTTGTGGATGAGCTTGCCCGAAAGGTAGACCGGCCCGTCCGTCGAGGCGACCTCCTGCAACGCCAGCTTCCAGGCGCGCTTCACCCCACCGCAGAACCCGCCATAGCGCGATGCACGGATAACCTGCACCGTCTGGTTCGCTCCCTCTTCCCTGGCCTGGCTGTCGGGTCACCTCGCCCAACCGGCACCAAGCCCGCCACGCTCGCCGCGGTCGGATCTCACCCTGATAGACGCGCCGACGTGCCCCCGGTCTGCCTCGGATTGTAGCCTATCGCCCGTCGCGCTGTAAAGCAGACTGCCGACCGCGCGGTTGAGGCTTGCACCACGCGATGCTCTCTGCTATACTGTAGCTGACCTATAGGAGCGTAGCTCAGTTTGGTAGAGCAGCGGTCTCCAAAACCGCGGGTCGGGGGTTCGAGTCCCTCCGCTCCTGCTCAATGGCAAACGGCCAGCAGGGCGAAGGGCTTGCTGGCCGTTTGCGCTTCACCGACCACGTTTCCCATTGGTGCCGATGGCCTTCTCCAGCAACGCCGGCGCCCGCTCCAACGCTTCGAGCAGAGTGACCGCCCGGCCATTCTCCAGGATGGGGTACCTCGCCAGCGTATACCACTCCAGGACGACCTCGATCGCCACCAGGAGCATCTCGACCGGCGATGGCTCGCCGGCGCCGGCGAGCCGTGGCAGGCGTGCACGGAGGTCGGCGACCAGGCGGCTGCGCACCGCCGACCACTCAACGGTCTTCTCGGTCTTGCGTGCACGGGGCCGCTTGCGACAGCCGAATACCTCCTCGATCACCAACCCATCCGGGGTGTCGATGAGGTAGTGGCAGGCCTCCCAGATGCGGAAGCCCGTGGCAGTGATCGTGTCGACGATCTGCGCCCAGGTCGCGGGATAGGCGTCGACCGCATCCGCCTCGTGCAGCCAGATCGCGAACAGGAGCGTGCCCCGGTCGGGCAGGCGCTTATGCGCCTCCTTCAATCGCCAGCGCAGGCCAGTGGGATCGGCGGCGACTTCGGCAGCAAGCTGCGGCAGCCAGTTGATCGGGTAGTGGACCGTGTATTCATCGGGGGTATCCGCCACGGTGAAGATGCGGCTGGCAGCAATAGCGGTCGTACCGCCGCTCGCCCGGAGGGTCTCGAGCAGGCTGACTGTGCCGCCGAAGAGGCGCTCTCCGTCCGCGGCGCTGATGTCTCCCTTTCGCCTTGCCAACCTAATCGCCTCCCTCCAGATGGCCGCCCCGCCCGGCGGCGACGAGCTCTCGATCGGCCGGCAGTGGCCGGCGGATGGCTGGCTCGGGCGCTTGCTCCGGGTGGTCGCTGAAACCAAAGAAGCGAATGACCCGGCCGAAGAACCCGACTGGCTCTCCTCGAGAGGCGGCCGCCGCTCGCAGATACCGGGGGCACAGCTTGTAGTTGGCGTCGAAGCAGGCGTTCTGCTGCTGGCTGAGCGCGATCGGGAGTGGCTCCTCGGCCGAGAAGCACCGGTGCTCCGCGTCCGGCCGCGAGCGACGCCGCTCTCGCCGATTGGCCAGGCCCAGCATCGGACAGGCGAGAACGTCCTGCCCGTCGTCGGGCTTCAGGCCAGTTTTCTCCTCTTTCTCCTCAGGGTTGGCTTCGCCCTCGAGTGACGAAGGTGACGAAGCGGCCTCGACGATCGCATCGTCTGGCTCGGCACGGGCGACCAGAGCGAGACGAGCGCTAAAGTCTGCGAGACCGAGGTCCTCCGAACCACCGTTTCGCGTTGGATTCGGCGCCGTCGCGAGCGGCATTGGCCTCTCGTCGGCGTGCTCGTCGAGCGGGAAAGGCATCGGATCAAGCGACGTTGACGCGCCGGCCGGCGCCGCGACGAATGGAGATGCTGAGCGAGCGACTGTCGTCTCGTCCTCTCGGTCTGCTGGCGTGGGGAAAACTGCCCGCCGCGATACCTCGCTCATCCCATCGACTGCTTCGCCCGGCTCGGCGACCGTAGACGGTGCCGGTCGTTCCGCCGTGATGGTGAGAACATCGGCGGCGAGCGCACGGTAAGCTGCCGCCGCTTCCGAGCTGGGATCGTAGTCGAGGATCGACTGCCCGGCCTTGCTGCTCTCCCGGAG